>JAUWIS010000060.1 GCA_030605245.1 Methanobacteriota archaeon
AACAGTTGAATAACCTGTTCCATCAAAAGATTTTGCATAAATTGTATGTTTACCCGGGGATGTCTTCCATTCATAACTCCATGCTTCTGTTCCATAAACCTTTACCCATTCACCATTATCAATTTTTATCTGAACCTCTGCAACAGAATCAGTGTCAAAAGCAGAACCGGTAATTATGCAACTGCTTCCATCAATGTTTTCCCATCTTTCAGGTGTAAGAATCAGGCAGGTTGGAGGGGTATTCTCCGCGCTACTTGGAGGAAAATTAACATGATGGATGAACTCGTTCCAGTATTTATCATTTGCAAACCCTGTTTCATCATAGTTTTCCTTGTATTCCGTTGTTATTTCGTTTGGAAAGTATATTGTCAGACCATAGGCATCGGGATAACCAGAGCCATGTGCTTCGGCAATCCTTGAAGATTCAACATTTTCCATAACCTCTGCTGCTTTATCTTTTGTTGCCGGGTCTATCCCAAAGTTTTTGTTTGAGAGTTCATGCGCAAAACCGTAAACATCAATCGTGGACGAGGCAATATTTGGGAATGGGGATGGAACAAAGCCTACTGTGAATGTCTGCGCATTATTTCTGCTTCTGGATATCTCTGCATTGGTAACAGGATTTTCAGCATCTTGGGAGAGAAGCATGCAGAGTTGATCAATACTTTCTGCAAGTTGACTCATTTTTTTCATATCAAATGCTGACATCGTCACAGATTCAGAATCAGCAGGGTCAGGGTTTCCATCAGAATAAGAGTAAATGTAAGCATCTACAATTACTCCAGCAAGCTCTTTTGGGGTCATCATAGGATTCTCCACTAAAGGAGAAAGAATTTTATCATATGGGCATCCATCACCAGGAACAGATGCTTCTGAGCCAACAACGATGTCTGCATAGTCTTTTATCTGATAGTTTACTTCAATGCATCCCATTGTGCATGCGTCAAACAATATAATGTCAATGTTTCTGCCTGTGCTTTCTCTGATTGTTTTCAATGCGTTTTCCAGTTCAGACATGGTCAAGGCATCACCATCATTCGTGTCATCCCAGCAAATACCCTGCCATCCACCAGCATGGTCCCATAAATCAAGAAGGTAATGTTTTGCAGGATAATTCTCTGCTGTCCATAACACAAAATCAATCAGTGTATTTGGGTCACCCATGTTTTGTTCACCCAAATCTTTTAGAGCATTTTCAGGTGTTGGCGTGAGACCTTTTGTAATATAAAACAGTTTTGTATCTGTCCAGCCATTGTCTGAGTTATCATCCCCTTCCGCCCTGTCTATCTCCACAACAACATTCACATTCGATGTTGAACCGACTTTTGCCATTTCATCAAAATCATCTATCCCAGCCCCATCAAGATTGTTGTCCGCATCAAGGTAAACCATGATTGTCCAATCCTTTACAATGGATGGTGAGGCATTAGAAAACGGGATAAAAGGAATGAGCAGAAAAAGTAGCAACAGGATAATTACTGGCTTTTTAATCATCATAAATTAAGCATGCATATCAGTCTTTAAAACCTTTTATATACTCCTTTAAACCCAAATTTTTCTCCTTTGCGAGTTTTTTCATAACCTTCATTACGCCTGAAGAGTACTGCGCAGCCTTTTTCTTCCTCATAACAATCTCATCCGGTAAGCCAAGTGATTTTCCAACTTCTCTCAGGACATATTTTCTTATTCCCGCCCTTATTTTATATTCTCCAGGGATGCTCAAACCAACTTTAACAACATTCTCATCCAGAAAAGGTGTTCTTAACTCCTTATTGAAATAGGAGACAACATTTTTATCTCTTAGAATACCCTTGTTTTTCAACTCATTTACATCTTTTATCAAATCGTTTTCTAAATCCTTGCTTTTTAGGTATCTTACGTATCCTGCGAAGAGTTCATCAGCGCCATGACCTGATAGTAAAATTTTTTCAATAGAGTTTTTTGCAGTGAAAAACAAAGGAAGCTCGAATGATAAAACAACAGGATTGTTTGATTTAATAATCTTTGCAAGAACAGGGATTGCATTTTCAATATCCTTTTCCACTATTTTTATTTTGATAATCGGTAAATCAAGCATTGATGCCGACTCATCCGCAATCGTGAAATCATAGGAGTCCTCAAAACCTGAGACATAAAGGGTTACATCTGTACTTCTTTTTGCAAGCTCGGCAATAATGGAAGAATCAAGACCACCTGAAAATGAGACACCGATTCTTTTCACATTCTCTGTGAGCTTTGAAACTGCATCTATGAGTGCCTTCTCTATCTCCTTAGCATACTCATGAGCGGAGCGAATGAGTATACGAGGATTCGCCAAAAGCGATTCCGAAGTATATTCCATACCAATCCTTATATTCTTTCTTTCCTATAACATTTTGGTGATAGTTTGATATCGCCGTTGGATTACAGGTATGGCTAAAAGGAGATTAAAAAGATATTTTCAGAAGAGAATAAACTGCAGAAAATGCTTGATGTTGAATCAGCGCTTGGAATAGCACTATGGAAAACAGGAAATATACCAAAAAAAGAAGCAGATAAGATTTCAAAAAAAGCGAATACAAAATATGTGAAAATTGAAAAGGTTAAGAAGATTGAATCAGAGATAGGACATGATGTTATGGCTATGGTTAAAGTGTTAAGTGAGGTTTCTAACAGTAAATATGTGCATTTTGGTGCAACATCAAATGATATTGTTGATACATCTACTGCGTTGCAGTTAAAGGAAGCGGTTAAGATCCTTGAAAAAGACCTGATTGAACTAAGGGAAAAACTGCTGAAACTTGCTGAGAAACATAAGAAAACATTGATGCTGGGAAGAACACATGGGCAGAGTGCCGTCCCTATCACGTTTGGGTTGAAAATGGCAGTATTTGCTATGGAAATTAAGAGGCATATTGAGAGACTAAATGAGATAAAGAAAAGAATTCTTGTTGGGAAAATGATGGGGGCTGTTGGCACTGGTGCATCATTTGGTAAAGATGCATTGAAAATCCAGAAAACTATAATGAAGGATTTGGGATTAAACACACCGGTTGCAGCGACTCAGATTCTTCAGAGGGACAGGTATGTTGAATTTGTTTGTCTTATGGGAAACATTGCCTGTTCACTGGAGAAATTTGCAACGGAAATCAGGAATCTTCAGAGAACAGAAATAAATGAGGTATCTGAATCATTTGGTAAAATGCAGGTTGGTTCCTCAACAATGGCGCATAAAAAAAATCCTGTAAGCTCTGAGAAAATATGCGGTCTTGCACGCATCATAAGAGGATTTACAACACCAATGTTTGAATCCTCAATTTTGTGGCATGAGAGGGATTTAACAAACTCTTCCGCTGAGCGTTTTATTATCCCGCATGTCTGTGTTTTGACAGATGAAATACTTCAGGATATAAAAAATGTTTTTGAGAACCTTGTTGTGCATACTGAATCAATGAAAAGAAATCTTGAGTCTTCTGATAAAATAATGGCTGAATCTGTGATGATGGCATTGACAAAAAAAGGTGTTAACAGGCAGGAAGCACATGAAATTGTTAGGAGATGCTCTATGAAAAAAGGAAAGTTCAAAGACCTACTCCTCAGAGAAAAGGAAATCAGGAAACTGATGTCTGAAAAAGAGGTAGAGGATGCTTTGAAACCTGAGAAATATCTTGGATGCACAGGAAAAATCATTGAAAACTGCATCAGGGAAAAAACTTAATACTTACAATGCTGTTTTTGATTTTATGGGAAGAAGATCAACCTTGCGAAGCCATGAAAAAGCAGGTAGAAAAGCCGCTGTTAGTAAACTTGGTACTATTACAAACCAACTGTATGATTTGCAAAACAAAAAATGTTTCAAATGCATTAAATACAATGATGATTTAGGATGCTGTGATCTCACAAAGGAACTATGGGAGGATGCAAACTTTGCAGCCAACAAATACAAAAGAACATCTGCCTTAAATGCGGTATATGAAAAAATCAGGTTTTGCGAGGATTTTGTAGAAGTTGAAAAGATAAATGAGAATGTATTCTCCTTGGAAGAAGATAAAAACAAAAATTAAAGCCCTATAAGCCCTATGACAATCGCTACAATAATTACTACGAGCAACAGGATTGCAAGATGAACATGAGGGGAAAGTGTTTCATCCGTTAATGTTTCCATAATAAAATCCTTGTCAGTCATTCTTTTCATATTCTCTTTTTTCAGGACTTCATCAACTTTCATCAACCTGTTATCTGCAAAGAAAGTATTAAATGTTTCTACCTGCGTTGGCGCTCACTATAATTGTTATATATATTTTCCTCCAAATCTTAACAATTTTGATAAGATTCTCGGATGGATTTGAACGACAAAGTATCTGGAAATTCTCCGCCTGTGAGATAAGAGATAAGCATTCTACACAAAATGTTTAAGATAAAACAGGTATATACTTAAAATTAAAATTGGGTGAAAAAATGTGGGAATATACGGTGATTAAGGTAAGTAGGGAAAAGAAACTCATTGAAAAGCTCAATGAACTTGGTAAAGAGAACTGGGAAGTAGCTGGGTGCATACAAGTTCCGGCGGTTATGGCGGGGGTGGCTGCCCTCGTTATCCTAAAACGACAGATACAGAATCCACAACAGTAAAAATTCAGTGCTGAAAAAAAATACTCTACCTTTCAGCGAAAACTTAATACAAAACAGATACATACATTTGAATGGGTGAAAACATATGTCTAGGAAAAAAATAATAATTGGTATGCTACTGGTTTGCCTGATACTGTCAGGTCTGCCCGGGATTGAGTTCTCTGAGAGTGTGAAAGCTGACACACCAGTAGAGGGGGAGATACTGGTGGATACAACATGGACAACAACCAACAGCCCGTATCTTGTTACTAATGATGTGACTGTGGATGAAAATGCAACACTCACAGTTGAGGCAGGTGTAACAGTTAAGTTTGGTGGTTACTGCAGTATTATTGTAAATGGCAATCTTTCTGCAATAGGTACAGGAACAAACACAATACTTTTCACCTCAAACAGTCCCACACCAGATGCTGGTGACTGGAACACAGTAAAATTCGCAGGGATAGAAAACAAAACTTTCACAATGAAACACTGTACCTTTGAGTATGGAACGAATGCTGTAACAATCAGCAGTATGGGTGTTAGTGTTGTTGAGAGCTGCGATTTCCACAACAACAGCGGTGCAGGTGTACATATCATAGGTGAGGTTAACACATTAATAAAGGACAATATAATGTGCCAGAACAATTATGGAGTATCATCAGAAGGTACAAAGGTATCAGGGATTAATATAACAGGTAACACGATAACAAACAATAATCTCTCAACAGAAAGTCACGGAATCTACCTACATGCCTACGCCCCCTACGATGATTCTTATATATTTAATATAGATATTGCGGGTAATAGTGTTTCTTCTAACGGGGGCTGTGGCATCTACTTATACGCCAACGTTCCCTACGCCAATTGCGTTTCTTATATATTTAATATAGATATTGCTGGCAATAACTTTTCTTCTAATGGTGGTTCAGGTATCTGCCTATATGCTAAGTCCACACTTGCTTCTAGGATACACAACATAAATATTACTGAGAACAGTGTGTCTTCTAATGGCGGATCTGGTATCTATCTGTATGCCTACTCCCACTACTACTATATGGTGGGATGGTGTGCCTCCTGTATACGTAATGTAAACATTATTAATAACAATGTTTCTTCTAATGGCGG
>JAUWIS010000144.1 GCA_030605245.1 Methanobacteriota archaeon
CTATCACAATGTATTTCTTTTAATACGCTGTTATGTAATATATGATTGCTGGTGTGGATGAGGCAGGCAGGGGGCCTGTAATAGGGCCACTGGTTTTTGCGGGTATTGCTGTAATTGATGAAGAAACACTCAAAAAAATGGGAGTTAAAGATTCTAAACGACATTCACCGGCAAGAAGGGAGAAACTCGCAGAGGAAATCAAAAAGATTGCGAAATATGAAATACTGATAATTACCGCGGAGGAGATTGATGAGAAAAGAAAGACTGTGACAATCAATGATGTTGAGGTGGATGGTTTTGCAGAAATCATCAAAAGGTTGAAGCCGAATATTGTTTATGTTGATTCTGCTGATGTTGATGAACAAAGATTTAAAAACGATATACTCAGAAAACTTGATTTTGAGGTTGAAATCATATCAAAGCATAAGGCTGATGACACTTATCCTGTTGTCTCAGGCGCATCCATTATTGCAAAAACAACGCGTGATTATGAGATAGAAAAAATCAAAGAAGAAATTGGTGTTGATTTCGGAAGCGGCTACCCATCAGATGTTAGAACAAGGGCATTTCTTGAGCAATGGGTAAAGGAAAAAGGAGATTTCCCACCATATACAAGAAAATCATGGAAAACTGTAACAAGAATGAAAAATGAAAAACTATTCTAAAAAGCCTCCTTTCAGCCCTTTTCTTTTTCTTAATAAGAAAAAGAAAAGCGTCTGGCGGAAAAGAAAAAGAATGAAGGATTGCTAATGTAATCCACAGTTTCTCAAAAAAGAAAGAAATAGGGATTCCTTTGGAATCCCTAAAATCAACATTTTACTCTAAATAATCATTCTATTTTAACCCTTTCAGCTTTGTTTCCATTGTTGCATCAACATCACGCCTGTCATCTATTTTCAGCACAGTGTAAACCCTCTTGGAACCCATGTTTATTATCGCGTTATGCGCATCCTTCACAATCGTGAACAATTCATCAAGGTTTTCTGCCTCAAATGTTGTTGACATAGCAGATGTTTTATATTTTACACCTGTGTTTTTTATTGCATCTAATGCTGCCTTAACATATTTTCTTACATGTATGCCTTTGTCCGTTGGCGCAATACTTATCTCACCTATTATCATTGTTTTCACCAAATGATTATATGTTTACAGGTATATGTGTTTTGAGATGAAAGAAATATTAATGAATGCTATTGAAAGGTTTAACGAAAAATGCAGGGAAGATGAAAAACTGAGAAACGAACTGAAGGATGTAAGTAAAAAGGTGAATATAGAGATAATTGATGATAAAAATTATCATTTCATTCTTAAAAATGCAATGATATCAGATTTTGATGAAGGAGTAATTGAAAAACCTGATATAACAATAATATCTGACAGGGAAACAATGAATGGTTTGATGAAAAAAGAGATTTCTCCTTTTAAAGCCTACGCCACAGGGAAAATAAAGATAAAAGGGAGTTTGATGGATTTATTAAGGTTAAAGGAATTTTTGAGATGATAATTAAAAAATCTTTTTATGACAGGGATGCGAGAATTGTTGCGTCTGAAATACTTGGAAAAACACTGATAAGAAAAAGCATGAAACTGTACGGAAGGATTGTTGAAACAGAGGCATATTACGGTATCCATGATCCTGCATCGCGCTTTCAGGCAGAAAGGAAAACAGAAACAAACAAATGGTGGAAAAATGCTGAACCAGGTACTCTTTTTGTTTACATGGTGCATGCAAACTGGTTAATGAATATAGTTGCCGGTAAAATAAAAAATGAGCCGACAGGTGTTTTAATAAGGAGCCTTGAGCCACTGAAAGGGATAAAAATAATGATGAAATTCAGAAAAACATCAGACATTAAAAATCTTACATCTGGCCCTGGGAAACTCACACAGGCTTTTGGGATAACAAAAAGATGTACAGGAATGAATGTTTCAGATAAAAAATCAGATATAATCATTGCAAAAGGAAAAAATAAAAAAATTGAGATAGAGTTGTCTCATAGGATAGGTGTAAGAAAGGATTTGAAAAAGAAAATGAGGTTTTATATAAAGGGTAATGATTTTGTTTCCAGATAAAACAGAGAATTTATCTGCAAATTGGTACTTATTATCCATGTGCTGTAAAAATTATTTTGTTTATTCTTCGAATTACAGTTTCCGCTTAAAATTTTTTATCTTTTCTTAGATTATAAAGTAGAACTACTGGGATACTCAGCATACCAATGAATAATTTTACGTTTAATTCCCCTGTCCTGATAAATGTAATTAAAAACAGACTGCCGGCAAAAATGACTGCTAATATGAAAGCAGAAATTAAATAAGCGGCAAGTTTTTCAAGAAGTGTAAAATCTTTTATTTCTCTGAAGCCTTTATGACCCTTATCTAATTCATAACGATAATGATAGATTCTTCTAATTGAATCCATAGCGGTTTCACTCAGCCAGGCACAGCCAACAAAAATTAACAGGATGAGAAAGATTTTATAATGATAATGGGTAAAAAAATACAGAAGTAAAACATAACCGGGAATTATAAATAGTCTCAAACATTTTTCAAATGTATTCATTTCATTTGAAAGCCCAAATTTTCTTCTTAGCTGATACCGAAATACCTTTTTAAACGCCTCTAAAAATCCTTTCTCTTTCAATCTAACCACATCTTCAAAATAACATTATGTAAAGTGTTCTTATATATTTTTCTGTAATATTCTTTCAAACAAGAAAACTTTTTCAAAGAAATCAAAGAAAAGTTTTTGAGTGTAGAGAAAGTTATACTTTCCCTACAATAAAAAAGCCAGAAAGCAACATTGTTGTTTTCCATTATTTTTATTGCGAATTTAAAATCATCGTGGATTTTTCATGATTGCCTTATCATTTTTTCAAACTTTTTCTCAGAAATGATCCCGTCATCAAATTTTTTCATACCTCACGCTAAATCTAAAGCGTCAGCTAGGTATTATTCCTCCTTTTAGAATATTGTTTCCGGATTCCTTTTTCAGAACTTTATGTTTATCCAAAAAAACTAATATCTTCTTGGTGGTCTATGTTTTTGATAACATTCCCTGCAATATACAGGCCTATCACCGCTCGGCTTGAACGGTACTTCACACTCTTTTCCGCAATCGGCACAAGTTGCCTTGTGCATTTCTC
>JAUWIS010000149.1 GCA_030605245.1 Methanobacteriota archaeon
ATATTACTACCAGATTATAAAACATTCTCTGTCAATATAAACCTTGCTAAAAAATTGAAGCAAAACATCAGTGATTCCTGACACAAGTATTAAAAAAAATAGAAAATCCTACCCTGAC
The DNA here is from genome assembly GCA_030605245.1 of Methanobacteriota archaeon. GTDB lineage: Archaea > Thermoplasmatota > JASEFT01 > JASEFT01 > JAUWIS01 > JAUWIS01. Next base: position 119 of record JAUWIS010000149.1, read on the forward strand.
CACTAACTACTAATCCCTAACTGCTCTCACCCCATCACCTCTGTTCGGTGGCAAGTTTTTGAGTGGGGGATGTTTGTATATTTTTTCATTTCATCACCTCAACTCTTGATTCCCCATTTGCTGTCATATTTATTTGTATTCTGGATGGGAATTTCTCAGAGACCTCTGTGAGATGTGTTATAAGTATGATTTTTTCAAAGAATTTCCCCATGTCAAAAAGTTTTTTCACAAACAGTTCCCTGCTGATTTCTGGGTCAAGTGAACCGATATCGCCTTCATCAATGAACAATGTTTTCATCCTCCCATAAGTTTTACCAACCTGCGGCAGCGAGGATAGTTCTTTTGCTATTGCAAACCTGAGTGCAGCATTGATTTGCGTGCGCTCACCACCAGAGAATTCCTGAACATCATGCCATAAAGTGTCAGGTCCGACAACGTTTATGTTAACACCATATTTTTTGTTTTCCTCGTATGTTTCTATTTTTACATTGTTGAATCTGGAATCTGTTAGTTCTGAAAGATTTTTTGATGCTTCAGTTTCAAGATGGGGTAGCAGTTTGTTTATCGCATACATAACTATGCCTTTTTTGTGGAATACATGCTCTTTTAATACAGAGTAAGCCTCTAGCTTTTTCCTTAACTCCTTTTCTTTCTTTTCTATTTCACCAATTTCTTTCTGAATGTTTTCCAATCCCTCAATCTCTTTTTCAAGCATCTTTATTCCCGTTTTAAAGCCGGATATTTTGTTTGTGAGATCCATTTTTTTGTCCTGCAATTTTTTTATTTCCTCACCTATGCCTATGTATCTTTTCTCAGACTCATCAAAAACATTTAACTTTGAAGAGAGATTTTTTATTTTTTCCTCTACCTCTTCTTTTTGGGCTTTCAGATCATTTACTAGCTTAGAAACATCCCCTAATTCCTGCATTTTCTTTTTTTTCATCTCAAGGATTTCTTTCTTTTTTTGTATATCAGAAATTAATGTTCTAAGTTTTTCCAACCTTTTTTCTTCTTCATCGCTAACACCTAAAGAAGACATCTTATTTTCTATGTTTTTCATGTCTTCCTCTAACATTGATGACTTTTTCTTATAATCCTTTTCTTTTTTTTCCAAATCCTTTTTAATGGTGGCCATCTCCTCTTCTATCTCGGAAAGCACGAATGAGTCAACATTAATATTTGACACATTTTCAGAGATATTCCTCAGATTTTCTTTAGCAGTTTTTTGCTCCTCCCTGAGTTTTTCCACAATGTTTAACCTGTCCTTTAACCATTCAATCTCTTTTTCTATCCTGGAAATTCTTTCATCAAGTTTCCCTTGTGTTCTCAGCAAAGAAAACGCCTTATCTTTATCAATCTCAGTTCTTAACCCCTTTATTCTTTTTTCTTTTTCCCTAAGTCTACTAAGTAGTCTTTCAGCCTCTTTTTTATATTCATCCATTAACCCTTTTTTCTGCTTCTCATATATTCCTTTCTCATTTTGGAAGTAATGTAACTTTTGTATTTTTTCTTTTAAACCATCCGCCTCTGCCCTTAACATCTCAGCATCCTTTGTTTCTTTTTCCAGGGACTTTACTTCATCCTTGATTCCTTTTGTTTTCTTTTCCTCCATGAATGCTTTTTCCAATCTTGTGTCAATATTACCCAAAGTTTTTTTTGCTGATTCTATGTTTGCTTCAACCTTTAGGAAATCCTCATGCTTACCTAACAATTCTTTTAATTCTTTTTCTTTTTCCTCAATCATTTTCTCTGTCATTCTCAGTTTTATAGTCTCATAACCCATTTCTGTCTTTTTTTCTTCTAATGTTTTCTTTTTTCCAGGAATCTCAGATACATACTCTTTTTTTAATTCTATCACCGCTGTTATTCTCTCAAGATCCAAATTTATTTTCTTGACTTTTTCAGCCACCTTTTCCTGAGCTTTTCCAAAAATTTCAAGCCTGAAAAGTTTTTGAAATATCTCAAGGCGCTCAGAACCTGTTTCAGAGCCAAGTTGTTTCATCTCCTCCTGCCTAACAAATGTTGAGTTCCTGAAGCCGGTGTAATCAAGACCAACAATATTTTTTATTTTTTCATCAGTTTCAGGTATGCTACCAGGAATTATTTCATCATTCATCTTTAGGGTAACATAGGATTTCCCATTGTTTGTTAATCCTCTTTTAACCTCATATTTGTTTTTTCCCTGATAAAAACATATTTTTACATAACCATCGTTTTTGCATACATCCTCAATTTTTACACCAGGCAGATCTGTCCTTGATGTTGATTTATAAAGCGCGAATGTGATTGCATCCAGTATTGTTGTTTTACCAGAGCCTGTTTTTCCAACAATCACAGTAAATTTTTCAGGAAAATCAATTGTTGTTTTGTCAATGTATCTCATGAATTTTCTCATTTCAATAGTATCTATAATAAAACCTGCAGATGGAACAGAACGGTGTGATGTTTTTTCTAAAGAATCAGGTGATTTCTTTGAATCCTCCATTTTTTCCTCTAAAAAATCTTTGGATTTTCCAGGGATACTAGGAAAAGTCTTTGACTTTTCCGTCGTATCATCAGTAAATGATTCTAATGTTTTCATTCCAAAACCTCTTTTAGAATATTGTCCCCCTCTTCCAGGATTTTATTTTTTCTAGGATCCTTTGCATAGTTTAATTGGATAAACTCTTTCAGTAGTTCATAAGGATTTGTTGTAAATGAAATAAGACCTATTTTCTCTTTTGTTGTTTCAACCCATCTGATGTCATAATAAAATGCATTTTTTAATTTTTCATTTATTTTATCATCAGAAACCCTGCTTCTAAATCCTTCAGGAAGTGTGACCTCCAGCCTGATCATTTTCCCAGCAGCATCAGGAATGCTTTTTAGAATCTTTTCATCTGGCTCC
>JAUWIS010000140.1 GCA_030605245.1 Methanobacteriota archaeon
ACCTTTTCTGTAAAGTTCACGCGAAAGAACAATCTGCCCTTCTGTGATATATCCTGTAAGATCAGGTATTGGATGCGTTATGTCATCATCAGGCATGGTTAAAATAGGCATCTGTGTAATACTTCCTTTCCTGCCTTTTATCCTTCCTGCTCTCTCATAGATTGATGCAAAATCCGTGTACATATAACCCGGATATCCTCTTCTTCCAGGGACCTCTTCCCTCGCAGCAGCAATTTCCCTTAACGCTTCAGCATAGTTTGTCAGGTCCGTGAGAACAACAAGAACATGCATATCTTTTTCAAAAGCAAGATACTCAGCGCATGTCAGAGCCATTTTTGGAACAATCAAACGCTCAATAGCAGGGTCATCTGCAAGATTTAGAAAAAGTACAGAACGCTCAAGTGCGCCTGTGCGTTCAAAATCATGGATGAAAAAGTTTGCCTCCTCAGATGTTATCCCCATTGCACAGAAAACAACCGCGAATGCTTCCTCTTTACCAAGCACCTTTGCCTGACGTGCAATCTGGGCTGCAAGCTCATTATGCGGCAATCCCGAGCCTGAAAATATCGGTAGTTTCTGCCCTCTGACAAGCGTGTTCATCCCATCAATGGTGGAAATGCCTGTCTGGATAAACTCCCTGGGATATTCCCTTGCCGTAGGGTTTATCGAACTGCCGTTTATATCAACCATTTTCTCAGGTATAATTTCAGGACCATTGTCAACAGGTTTTCCCTTTCCATCAAAAGCCCTGCCAAGCATTTCCTCTCCAACCCCGATTTTCATTGTTTCACCAATAAAGCGTACAGATGTGTTTTTTGTGTCAAGCCCTTTTGTCCCCTCAAAAACCTGAACCACAACCCTGGTTCCTTCTGCTTCAAGAACCTGACCTATTCTTTCACCACCGTCAGGCGCTCTGATTTTCACAACCTCATTAAAACCGACATCAGATATTCCTTCAACAATCATCAACGGTCCTGTTATTTCAGAAACCGTTGAATACTCCTTAACACCCATTCATGTCACCTTCCTGATATCATTTTCCATTCCCTTACTAATCTTTTCAAATTCTTCCTCAAATTTTTCATTTGGTATTGTCGCCATGCCTGATATATCCTCCCTGCATTCCATTTTTTTCAGTTTCTCAGGACTGGCACCTTTTTTAATTTTATCCTGGGTTAAATCATGGAGTCTTAATATCATTTCCAGCATCTCATACTGTTTCTTTGACGGGCAGTATGTATCCACCTCATGGTATGCGTTCTGTTGCAGGAAATCCTCCCTGAGCATCTTTGCCGATTCAAGGACCATCTGGTCCTTTGGTGGAAGCGCATCAGGTCCAACAAGCTGTATGATTTCCTGAAGCTCACTTTCCTTCTGAAGTATCGCCATTGCCTTTTCCCTCATATTTAACCATTCAGAACCAATGTTTTCATGATACCATTTTTTTACATTATGCATGTAAAGGGAATATGATTTAAGCCAGTTCACAGACGGAAAATGGCGTCTGTCTGCAAGGTCAGGGTCAAGTGCCCAGAAAACCTTCACAATCCTCAGTGTGTTCTGCGTTACAGGTTCTGAGAAATCACTTCCCGGTGGCGAAACCGCGCCTATAACCGAGATGGATGCTTTTCTATCACCTATTGTTTGAACATATCCTGTTCTCTCATAAAAACCTGCTAACCTGGATGCAAGATATGCCGGGTAGCCCTCTTCACCAGGCATCTCCTCAAGCCGACCTGAGATTTCCCTGAGCGCCTCAGCCCATCTTGATGTGGAATCAGCCATGAGTGCTACATCATACCCCATGTCCCTGTAGTATTCCGCAAGCGTTATGCCTGTGTAAATAGATGCTTCTCTTGCAGCAACCGGCATGTTTGATGTATTTGCAATAAGAATTGTTCTGTTCATAATGGGCTCATTTGTTCTTGGGTCAACAAGTTCAGGGAACTCACGCAAAACGTCTGCCATCTCATTCCCTCGCTCACCGCATCCAACATAAACAATGATGTCTGCATCGCTCCATTTAGCAATCAACTGGAGTACCACAGTTTTTCCGGTCCCGAAACCACCTGGTATCCCTGCTGTTCCACCTTTACCAATCGGGAAAAATGTGTCAAGAACCCTCTGCCCTGTAATCAATGGCACTGCAGGGTCAAACTTTTTTACAAAAGGACGTGGCATCCTAACAGGCCATGTTTGGAACATACATATTTCTTTCACACCATTTTCTGTCTCTACCTTTACTATCTTATCTTCAACAGAATAATCATCTTCTTTAACGATTTCAACAATTTTCCCATCATAGTCTGAAACTATCCTGTGTTCAACAACAGGTGTTTCAGGCACAGTGCCAATAATCTCACCCTTTTTTATTATGTCATGCATTTTTACCTTTGGTATAAAATGCCATTTCTTTTTCCTGTCAACAGGGTTAACAGAGGTACCCCTTGAAATAAAATCACCTGTTTCGTTTTTAATCATCTCTAATGGTCTCTGAATGCCATCAAAGATTTTACCAATCAGCCCGGGACCAAGTTCAACGGATAATGGTTTTCCTGTCGATTCAACATTTTCACCCGGTTTTAAACCAGATGTTTCCTCATAAACCTGAATGGTTGCGACATCATTGTTTAGTTCAATGATTTCACCAACGAGTTTCTCGTTGCCTACTTTTACAACATCATACATTTTCGAGCCGCGCATTCCCTTAGCATTCACAACAGGCCCTGCTATTCTTGTTATTACACCCATACTGTCACCTCCCTTGTAGTAGTTAGGGGATAGCAGTTAGGGATTAGGGAATCCCTAATTCCTAACTTCTGACTTCTAACTCCTGGTCTATCTACTTTCATTTCTTCACCTCTGGTACAACACCTGTAACCTTTTTAATCAATCTCTCAACAGGGTCTGTTCTTTTAATTTTTCCTTTTTTATCAGGGATTTCAACAACAACAGGCCATGTTTCCTTGTGCTGGTCTATTTCTTCCCTGATGTTTTCAGCGAGTTTCTCTGTTATTATTATGATCTTCATGTCTGGCATATGCATGAATTTCTCAAACGCGTTTTTTGTCTCATCCCTGCTTTCAGCAATCATCTTTTTTTTCACACCTGCCAGAGAAAAACCGGTTACTGTGTCTTTGTCACCTATAATACCTATCATGTTTTCTCCTCATACACAA
>JAUWIS010000166.1 GCA_030605245.1 Methanobacteriota archaeon
ACCAAAATATTCATATGCTTTTGCGAATCCAAAAGTTTTGTCAAGTGCAAGAAGAACAACCCATATAGTATACACTATTGAAACTATTGGTATGAGCCATGGCCAAAATGGTTTTTTTACGGATTCCTGCTCCATTAAAATTAGTATAAGATTACACAGTAATTAAGTTTTCTGAATATGTTATTACGGAAAACGCCGAAGGCGTTTTCCTAATATTTCAGGAAAAGCCTTTGCTTTTCCATGAAATTAACAAATTTTGTTAATGCGGTTCCCCTGTGTGAATACATATTTTTTTCCTGTATGTCCATTTTTGCAAATGTTTTATTACTGTTTTTTGGTATGAACACAGGGTCATAACCAAAACCGGATTTTCCTTTCATTCTGATGGATATTTCCCCCTCGCATATCCCTTCAAACACTTTTATTTTTTTATCATAATAACCAATAACTGATTTAAAAATAGCTGCTCTGTTCTTTTCATTTCTCATTAGTTTCAGGATTCCTTTGCATCCGACCTTGTTATATACATATTTTGAATAAGGCCCGGGGAACCCATTCAACACCTCTATGAACAATCCGGAGTCCTCAATAAAAAAAGGTTTTCTGATTTTTTCTTTCAGGAACTCTATGCCATAAACGACAATCTCACTTAGGTTTTCAGATCTTATCTCAGGATAATCAATATTTTTCTGCTCAATATTCTTTATTTTCTGATTTGCCTCAACGTATTTTCCATTGTTTGACGTTACAAAAAATATTTTATGACCATAATCTAAACCAATCATTTTATCGTTCCCTCCTTCCCGCAATACGGACATTTAACATCAAACGGTTTTGGTTTTAACTCAACTCTAAATGTCTGCCTGCATTTCGGACACCTGAGATTCATTGTATTTTTCTCAGTTTTCTTTTCCATTGTTTTTGCAGCAGTTTTTCCTCTGCGTTTAACCAAAACAACCCCGATAACGATACACGTAGCAATTACACTAACAATCATGACAACATAATTAAAATTAATTCCTTGTTCGTTCTCACCGCCGTCTGGTTGCTGTCCGTCGTTTGTTGTGTCACCATTTGTGGTTTCCTGCTCAACACTTAATCTCATCATTTTCCAACCAGCATGATTACCAGAAGTTATAGTAACCCTGATCGTGTAATTTCCTGGTGTATCAGGTGCAACTATTATTTCACTATAATTTCCGTTTAAGTCTGTTGTAGTATTCCACTCATCACCTGTTTCCAAGATTTTAATAGACACATTAGCATCTTGAACTACAGAACCATTGTAAACTGCGTTGCCTGAAACAGTTATAAAGGTTCCCGGTTCGCAGGATGTTTGGTTGAGAGATAGAGTGGCTACAATTGGTTTTTCAGAAACAGGATAAAGAGTACGTTTGTAGTAAATTTCGTAGTTTTGTTCACCATCTGTTCTTTGATCGTACCATACAAGGTGGAGAATGTTATTATCATCTATTGCCATCTCCGGTTTCATTCTAGAACCATTTATCACATATGTTAATCTAGTAGCCGAACTAAGGTTCTCTTCACAATCAGAGATTACTTGGTAGTAAAGATCATTACTATTTTCAGTTCTATTAGTCCCGCTCCATACAAGATAAAGATTATCATTTAAATCAAGCGCCAAGCCGGGCATCCATGAATCTGTGTCATACGCATGTTGAGTGATGTTTACATCATCAGTCCATGTATATCCACTATCTATACTTTTTTTGTAGAAAATTTCTTCAAATACGGCACTTCGTGAGCGAATATCTGCCCAAACCACCTGGAGATTATTTTTGAAGTCTACAGCGATATGAGGACCGCCACCAGCCGGCCCAACAGTAGGATTCTCTATTATTTTTTTCCCATCCAACCATATGTTCCCTCCATCCAAACTTTTTCTATAATACAATGTATGTCCGTCTCCCTCCCTCTCCTGCCACACAACATGGACATTCCCGAGGGAATCTGTAGCTACAGATGGTAAAAGAGATCTCCCACTAGTATTACTTAATTTAGTATCCTCCTCATCCCAAGTAACTCCATTATCTAAACTTTTCTTATAATATATCTCAAAGTTCCCATCTCTTTCATCTGACCAAACCACATGGATAGTCTCTTTATACACAGCGATAGCAGGCGTAAAAGAGTCTCCTGAGGCGTGGGTGAGTCTTGTAGGCTGAGACCATGTTTTCCCCTCATCCATACTTTTTTGATAACAAATCTCATCTCCATTACTAAACCACTGACGAAACACGACATGGATTGTATCGTTTTTGTCTATCGCAATAGCTGGAAAATATCCGCTATCTGAAGAAGGTGTTAATCTTATTGTCTCTGTCCACGTATTTCCATAATCTATACTTCTCTTATAGTAAATCCCCCAGTACTCATCCCTACCATCTTCCCACACAACATGAATATTATTTTTTGAGTCTATCGCCATGTGTGGCATCATAGAGTCACCGATCGCATTCGTCAGCCTCACATCCTTACTCCACCCCGGCACAAGCGGATCTTCTTCTATGCAACTTGTGTTGTTGCTTGCATCAACATAGTCTGCTGTTGCAGTTCCTATAATTTTTGTTGATAGGTTTAGCATCCCAAAACTTGGGCATAGAAGCACTGCTATCAGAAATACTGCGATGCATGTTCTAAAAACCTGTTTACCTATCATTTCATCCCTCCAAAGAATATTTTTTTATGTATATCTACCCCTCCTGCTGATTTCATACATCCTTTTAATAACAAGCTCT
>JAUWIS010000076.1 GCA_030605245.1 Methanobacteriota archaeon
ATCTTTAGGCTTACTAAACCCCTCCTCAGTGACATCTACACCAGCAACAAATTTTCCTTTTAATGATTCGTGCTCATCATCAACGCCTGAATCAAGTATAGCAATATTGATCCCTCTTCCAGTATACCCTAATTCCCATGCTGTATTTGGTGAATAAACATCTGACTGTCTCGCTTTGATTGCTCTTACACTTATATCCTGTAAAAGTTTTACCTCACCTTGTTTTTCTATCATAATAACATGAGGCAACTTAGAGATAGCAACAATATCCTGTAATGAAGCGTTCGTTACACAAACAGTATTAATGTATTTGCAAACATAAGTGACATTTACATTAAACTGATTAAACTCTTTCACATCTTCCTGTGTTGGTTTATGCTCATAATCCACAAAAATCGCAACACTACTATTATCCAATCCATTTTTTATTTCCTCATCAATTAAATCATCAATACCATTATGGTTTTTATCCCGCATCCAGTGATGCCACCAGTCCTCATTAATATGACTTATTTTTTGTAAATTATTTGCATTACCTGTCGGAATAGATGCAAATAAGAGAAAACAGAGAACAAACAATGTGAATATCCTAACATACAATGTTTTTTTCATCATCATCTTTTTGTCTCCTTCTTATCGCTTAAATCTTTCCTATAGGATGGTTTCATTGTTTCAAGAACCTCTTTCGGTGGATAAATACTTTTTCTATCACCAAGAACATACCAGCACTTAGGATCAGGGATATGGATATCTCTATGTAAAGCCCATTTCAATACATGACAACCCTTATAACATGATCTGCTAAACTCACAATGTTTACACTTCCCTCTAATAGGGACATTCCTAAGCATTCTCAGTTTTTTGGAATTATTCCATATCTCAACGATACCCTTTTTAAGTGCATTTTCAGCCCAAAATTCAGGGAACAATACAAACCATGCGCAAGGTAAAACAGTACCATCAGGTGCTATGCATATATCAGTGGTTCCAGCAACACATCTACCTACAGTATGAGATGATGGTTTTTGTATTCTTTTTTCATTCCAGAATTCTGGTTCAAGCATTTTTCCATATAATTGCATATTCCGGTATTTTTTCTGAAGTTTAGGGATAACTTCTGCTTGGAGATTATAATAATCACTGTAGGGAAGAAGGAGACTCTCAGCAGTTTTTGTTCCCATACCCACAGGCATAAACTCTGAGAAGGTTGCTTCTGGAACACCCAGTTTATCAAGCATGGAGACCAAATCAGGGATATCTTTTATGTTTGCCTTTGTAACAACTGTATTTGTATTTATTCTTACCCCATAATCAACCATATTTTTTATGCACTTAACGACTTTTTCAAATTTTATACCAGAACGGGTATATTCATGTATTTCTGGTTTTGATCCATCAATACTTATTTGAAGGCTAAAAAGATCCTTATCTGCAATGTCTGCAAGTTTTTTTGCTATTTTTTCATCAGATAAAATTATGCCGTTTGTTGATGTTGGTGTAAATATTTTTAGTTTCAATGAATACTCAATTAACTCTATAGCATCTTTTCTTAAAAATGGTTCACCACCCATAAAACCAAGTGATACAGCACCAAACTTATCACATTGATCCATTAATTTTTTAATCTGCTCAGTAGTCATTTCATTCCTAAATCTCTTCAACCCTGTTCTACCTGCTGAAAGATAACAATACCTACACCTACCATTACATCTAAGTGTTGTTAAAAACCTAACGTTTAATGGTGCGGAAAAATGAGTCATACCATTTTTCTGTAAATAGTCTAGAAATGGTCTCCCACTTGTCCCTAGCATTGTGGGTTTGTATTTGGTTTTATCATCGTAGAAAATAAATCTATATCTCTCCAAAACATCTAACAATTTAAAAACATCATTTTTAATGCTAGCCACATCCATATTAAGTTCATCTGCGAGTATATTTAGAATGTCAACGACAGTTTTTTTGCCATCACATAGCTCTATCAGCTTGATACTCTCAGGAGTAGCCAATTCCAATAACTCGTTAGAAAGATCACTGCAAAGAAGCAACACATTCTTGTTACGATGCTTTTCTTTTCTGGTAATTACAAAAGGCCTATTAAATCTCTTTGGAATAATATTCATCTGCATCTCTTATCTCCTCTCAAAAAATAAAAAAGATAGAAAGTTCCCCTATAGTCCTTTACGCCAAAAATATTTACTGGCGTATAAGTTCATCAGCGCGGAGAATTCTATCTATGCCTATTGGCACACCGCCACCAAAATGGTCGATTACCAAATGTGCGGCTCTGGATGCCGATACTGCACACTCAAAGAACTTATCATGTTGTTCTTTGTACGTCCCGGTCACGCCTTTCATTTCCGACAGTTTTCTATATCCAAACATATTTTTTCCTCCTTTTCATTCTTTTACTCATCCCTGTTCATAGCCGGCGAGTAATGATGCCGCTCAAAGTATCCTTAATGGATAAAACTGCAATGTTCTGCGAGCATATAAACATTTCGTTTATTGAATTTCAATATACATTAAGAAATTCTAAATCGTATTATGTATATCAATAAACAATGGGTATAGAAAAATTTGAGAGTCAATCAGGAATTTTAAGAATCTTGTTGCATTTGTGGAGCAAAGAGGCAAGTATAACAGATCTTGTGCAAAAGGCTAAAATAAATCAATCAGCATTGTATTCTGCTCTGCCAAAACTGTTAGATATGGGAATGATTGAGGAGAAAATGAGTAAGAGTTTCCCATTCAAAAGAACATTTAAACTCACAGAAAACGGGAGAAAGGTTGCAAAGCATCTCCTTGAAATAGAAAATATTCTTGATAAGGTGTCTAAAAAATAGACATATTACTTTTTACAACAAAAAAGGGAGTGTTCCATATTATCCTATTTTATATGTCCAAGAACTTACCTAAATGTTTACTTCCTTAGCCTTTCTTTCATTTCACATACCTTGCATATCCTCTGTGATGTCGGCTCACCACAGATTTCACATTTTTTTAGTTTGACTGGCGGGAATTTTTTTCTGAGCAGATCAGAGATGGAATCATAACTTTTCAATATAGCATGACGCGTACCAGGTGAATTATTTTCAAGTCTGTACAAAATATCCCGGTACATGTTTCTCTGTGCTGTAAACGCATAAGGGCATTCACCAGAATAAAAATCAACATTGTTCAATAAAGCATAAAGATAGTTTTCCTTTTCAGGTATAATCCTCAGAGGCTCAATCCTCGGAACAAGACCTTCCTGGATTTTAACATGTGGTCCAAGGCGCGCAAGTTTTTCAACATCTGCTTTTGTGATATTCATAAGTATTGACTGCGCTGTGTCATCAAGGTTGTGTCCTGTTGCAATCCTGTCCGCTTTTATTTCTTTTGCCTTAATGTTCAAAAGGTATCTTCTGAAAACACCACAGTATGAGCACATAAATTTTTGGGATATCTCATCCATGGAGTAACCAATCTGGGATTTGAAACTTGCAACATGCAAAGGAATATCCCATTTCGCGCAGTTTTTTTTCACAATTCTTATACTTTTATCCCTGTATCCTTTTATCCCTTCATCAACAGTCACTGCCTCTATTGTTATATCTTTTCTTTTCCCAAAAATTTTTTTCAGAATGTAAAGTGCGACAGCAGAATCCTTTCCACCTGATACACCAACAGCAATTTTTCCTTTGACATCCTGTGTTCTCAGGGTTTTTTTCACCCTTTTTTCAAAAAACTCGTTAAAATGGGATTTACAAAGATGCATGCCTGAGTAACGTATAAATGTTACAGCATTTTTGTTGCATTTTGAGCAGCGCATAAAACTATGATTGCTAAAGAACTACATTATACTTGCTACTGGAATAAACACAGATAGTCCTGCTAAAACTATTGTCAGGCAAATTGTAGCATAATGCTCCAATGGCTTTATTGCTGTGTCTATTTTCGGCAATCCATATTTGTGTATGTATACCGCTGGTATTGAAACAAGCGGGACAATTATTGATGTTGAAATCAGATGACCCATTGTGAACGGCAATGCCATTGTATAGCACAGTGCTAAACCATTAAGGGTATGAGGATAAAACAGGTACCACCACCCAAGATTTGTCCAGAAATCATAAACAAGAACAGAACCAACACCAATGCCTGTCAGGGTACCAATGAATTTTGCAGAATAATCCCTCCTTTTCTTCAAAGCATATCCCATGAGACCAATGAATGCGAAACCTGACCATGTAAATAGAAGGATTGAGTTGTTCCCAAGATAAATATCAGAGAAAAGCATTATAAAAAATGGCACTATCAATGAGTAAACACCGCCAATCAGGCAGCCTGCAAGAAGCGCCATAACTGCTACAACAGCAAACATATCAAACATGCAGAAACTATTGCCCGGCGGCAGTATTTCTTTCAGCCCTATTCTTCCAAAAACACCAACACATATTAATATTAAAGCCAAAACAGTTCTTTGCAAACCAAATATTTTTTTCATTTACCCACCTCACCATGATGTGTATGCCCACAAAACAACATCACCATCAGATAATATTTTTTTATCCGCACTTTCCCAAACCAATTCATTGTTCACAGAATACATCCAGTATCTGCTTTGTTCACCATTTTCTGCTCCTGAAATACTGTCAACAAACATACCGGCACCAGAGTCATAATGCGATTTTACTGTGAAATTATAGGTATGGGATGCATCCATCAGCAAACCATATACTGTGGCATCCCTTGTTGTAATACTATAATTCAATACTGTCCCGTTCCCGAAATCTATAATTAATGTTGCAGCAACAGGATTCCCTGCTTTTTCAACATACACTATTCTCTCATTTCTGGTGGCGCTTACACCTGCAAGAATCCCTGCTATCAAAACGATAGCAACTATCGCTGCTATTGCAACTGTCTGTCCCTTATCTATTTTCATTTTATCACCCTAGTTGGATTATTCATCCAACATAATGATTTATTGATATAAAAACATTTCTTTTAGTGGTCAGG
>JAUWIS010000044.1 GCA_030605245.1 Methanobacteriota archaeon
CTCGATTTTCAGAGGTTTTTTGATCATGTGATCAGTAACAGCCTCAGACTATTTAAAGACTGTCCTCGACGGTATTTCTGGCATAAAATCTTTTAAGGAAATCAAAGAAAATATCATCGAAAAAATAAAGAAAAAAGAAGGAAATATCGTACTTTTTAGGGCGGATAGTTTTAGGGCTTTTTTTCTTGAGTTCGTCGGGGTTTTATAGCATAAGTTATTAAAATATGTATCTAATATACCTATTTATGAAAGCAGATCTGTTGATTAAAAATGCAACCCAACTGATTACAGTAAAATCTGACAAACCTAAAATTAGGAGAAAGATGAGGGAACTGGGAATAATAAACAATGGCTCAGTTGCAGTTAGAAACAACAGAATTTTTAGGGTTGATAAAAAGATAAATATTGACGCAAAAAAATCAATTGATGCCTCCAACAAGATTGTGATGCCAGGCTTTGTTGACTGTCATACACATCTTGTTTTTTCTGGCTCGCGAGAAAATGAGCTGAAAATGAAACTTGAAGGAAAAACATATCTTGAGATACTGGAAAGCGGTGGTGGGATATATTCTACTGTTAACAGGACGAGAGAAGCAGATGTAAAAGAACTTGTTGCCCTTGGATTAAGCAGGCTTGATGGAATGCTCCTCAATGGCACAACAACAGTTGAAGCGAAAAGCGGGTATGGTTTAAATACTAAGGATGAAATAAAATGCCTGAAAGTAATCAATGAATTAGATAAAAAGCATGTTATTGATGTTGTCCCAACATTCCTTGGAGCGCATGCTATACCATCTGAATTTAAAAGCAATCCTGACAAATATGTTAACTTAATCATCAGTGATATGCTTCCAAGAATTGGAAGTCTTGCAGAATTCTGTGATGTGTTCTGCGAAAAAAATGTTTTCACAATTGAGCAGGCAAAAAAAATATTAAATGAAGGAAAAAAATTTGGTCTGATACCGAAGATGCATGCTGATGAATTATACTGTACAGGTGGCGCGGAACTTGCCTCAGAAACTGGTTGCATATCTGCTGACCATCTTCTGAGAGCATCTGACAAAGGAATAAAAAAAATGGCCAAGAAAGGTGTAATCGGTGTTCTTCTCCCTGGGACATCTTTTACAACCATGGAAAAATATGCTGATGCAAGAAAATACATAAACTATGGTTTGGCGGTCGCGCTCGCCTCTGATTTCAACCCTAACTGCTGGGTAAACAACATGGGGTTCATAATAGCATTAGCATGCTATAACATGAAAATGACACCTGCTGAAGCCATATCTGCGTCAACAATTAATGCGGCATTCGCCATAAACAGGGAAAAAGAAATCGGTAGTCTTGAGGTTGGTAAAAAGGCGGATATAATTATATTAAATGTTCCAAACTATGAGAGCATTCCTTACAAATTAGGAATGGGCATTGTTGATACTGTGATAAAAAATGGGAGGGTTGTTGTGGAGAATGGGAAAATAGTTTAAAACCTCTTTTTCATATATTTTTACCATAGCATTTCTACTGATAAACCTTCTTCCGATGCCCTATTCGAAGTATAAGCACAGCATCCCTTTTTTTTGTATATATAACACGATAATCGCCTATTCGAATCCTGGACAATCCTTCAAACTCTCCACTGAGAGATATTCCTTTATTAGGGTTTTGAGAAAGAATTTTTTCTATTTTGTTTAGTATACGTTTTGCAACTTTTTTATCAAGTTTTTTTAAATCATGAAAAACAGATGCTTTATACTCAATGTTATATCTCAAGATGTTTCCTCACTTCCTTACCAGAGATTATCTCATCATTTGCATCATTCAATCGGTCTAATGCAATTTGATAGTCCACATATTCTTCTAAATACTGTTTAATTGCCTTCCTTATCAAATAGGTTTTTGTTCGTTCAATAGAGTGAGCTATTTCCTCTAATTGTTCTGCAATCCCTTCAGAAAGGCGAACAGAAATTGTTGTAGTCATTTTTCACCTCATGTAATACATTGTGATACTTGTATATTAATGTATCGCATAATTGCATAATTCACTCTATTTCCCTCTCATCAATCCTCATGAAAAACTGCCCTGGTGCTTTTGCAGTCAGAGATACAGTTTCACCCTTGCGCAATAATTTGCTGAATCCCTTTGGAAAACGCACATACGGTGCTTTATTCAGTATTCCAACCTTGAGTTTTATTCCTTTCCTCAGTTTAGCCATCAGCAGCGCCTTTTCTGCATCCAGTGGATGCAGTATTTCCTCCCCGCATTTGCTGCATTTCCATGCCCTGACATTTATTGTTCCCAGTTTAATCTGCACAGGCTTCATTGTTTTTTTGCATTTGATGCATATAGGTTTCCCTTCCTCTAAATCCTTTTTCATATTCTTTTCCTCCTTCTTTTTATACATGATGTATATACCTATTTTATATAAACAAATTTCTGTTCAGGTGTTGTGGAGAATGGGAGATTAAGGAAATAAAAGAACAAGCATACCTAAAATCATTAGAAGCAAAACAAGGAAAACTGTAAAACCTACTACAAAACGGTTCTCCTCTTTAGATCCGGGTTGATAAGATAAGAATGCATAGAGAATACCAATGAATATAAGTGCTATGCCTGCGGGTAAGAAGAGGGGAAATGGATTGGGGACGCCCCACCAAACAATAAAAATCGCTATCAACCCATAGATACTAAATACTACCCCAGCAAGAATAAGGTGGTATGGAGAAATAAAACGCTTTTTTTCTTCTTCTAAGGATGTTTGTTTTATTTCCTTCCTAATTATATGAAACGCCAATGCAAAAACCAACAGTGTGAATAGCATTATCCCACAAAATAGAAAACAGTACATAAACTCTACGCCCATCCTCAAAACCTCCTCCTAATATACTCTAGAAGAGACTCAAAAACAATTTTTCCATCACCATCCAAAGTTTTTAGGTTTGTTCTTGTCCAGTCAGGATGCTGATACCTGTAAAAAACCCTTTCCGGATGGGGCATCATTCCGAAAACATTTCCCTCAGGGTTGCATATACCTGCAATGTTGTAAAAAGAGCCGTTAGGATTCCAGGGATAACCTGCATACTCACCATCTTCGTTTACATACCTGAAAACAATCTGGTCATTATCAATCAATTTCTGTAAATATTTTTCTTCCCTGTCTTTTTGGAATAAGAATTTTCCTTCAGCATGCGCGGACGGTATCATAAGAATCCTGTTTTTTTTGATTTTTGAAGTGAAAACAGAGTTACCATTATTTTCATTCCTCAGTAGTGTTGGTCTGCATTCAAACCTGTTTGAATCATTAATTGTTAAAACAGCCTCAACATTCATTTTTTTATCAAAACCTGGGAGAAGCCCAAGTTCAACAAGAACCTGGAAACCGTTGCAAATTCCTCCTACAGGGCAACCCTCTTCCACAAATTTTTTTATTTCCTTGCTGAGTCTGCTTTTTATCAGCGCAGCAAATATTGCCCCAGCCCTTACATAGTCACCTGTTGAGAAACCACCTGGTATCATAAAACACTGGTAATCAAAAAGGTTTTTATTTTTAATTAGCTGTTTCAGATGAACAAGTTCTGGTTTCGCGCCAAGTCTTTTGAAGGAATAATACATTTCCTGCTCACAGTTTGTCCCCTCAATACGAAGAATGCATACTTTGATGTCTGATGTTTTCATCCCATCATCTCCCACAATGTTTTTTTCCATTCCTTTTTTATTCTGCTTATTGGAAGATTTATTAATTCCTTTTTATCCTTTATAATTAGATTTTCTCCTCCTACTTCACCTATCCTTGATATTTTAACATTTTTCATTTCATCCCTGAATTTTTTTTCATAATCCTTTTTCACTTCAGCAACCCATCTTGTGTTTGATTCTGAAAAAAGTTTTATATCTGTTCTTAGATTGTTGATTCCGCTCATGTCAAGAATGCTGCCGATGTTTCCTCCGATACACATCTCTGATATGCATACAGCAAGACCACCGTCTGAAATGTCATGACATGCTGCGACATAAGCTTTTTTTATTGCGTTAAGTAATGAAGACATGCTTTTTTTCAATAACCTTTTGCCAACATCCGGGACATTGTTTGAATAACCGCCAACAAGATGATAGTATGCTGAGCCGCCCATCTCATCGGATGTTTCACCTATAAGATATAATGGGTTTCCTTCCTTTTTTAAATCAACTGTAACAACCTTTCTTATGTCATCAACTATTCCAACACCCAGGACAACAGGTGTTGGTGGAATACTTCCTTTTTCTGTTTCATTGTAGAAACTAACATTGCCGGATGGTATCGGGAGATTAAGATATGAGCATATTTCGCCCATGCCTTTTACAGACTCATAAAAATCGCCCATAACATTAGGTTTTTCAGGGTTTCCGAAATTCAGGCAATCAGTTAAAGAATCAGGTCTTGCGCCAACAGAAACAAGATTCCGGCATACCTTATCAATAACGGATTTCCCACCGTTTAAAGGATTAACAGAAGTAAAATAGGGATTGGATGAAACAGACAATGCCAGACCTTTGAAAGAATCTTCCAACGGTTTTATCACGGATGCATCACCATGTGTCACAGAATTGATTTTACCCTGCAGCGGCTTTATTACCGTGCTTCCCCGCACCTCATGGTCATACTGGCGTATCACCCATTCCTTGCTACAGATGTTTGATGATGATAAAATTTTTAGGAGGATTCGATTATAATTTCGCAATTCATCTGGTATTTTCTCTTTCTTCCTTTTTCTTTTTTTCACAACCCTGTTTCTGCAGTAAACAGGGCCTTCTGTTAGAAAATCAAGCTCCATATCAAAAATCTTCACACCGTTATAGAATAATCTGACAATTGTTTCAGGTATGACTTTTCCAACAACAGTAGCAGGAATCCCCCATAGCTTAAATATATCAAGAACTTTCTCAAGGTTTTTTTTGTCAACAGCAAGCATCATTCTCTCCTGACTCTCAGAAACCCAGATTTCCCATGGGTTTAATCCTTTCTCCTTCAAAGGAACCCTGTCAAGTTTAACCTCTGCACCAAAGCCTGCTGCGAGTGCCATTTCACCAACAACACAACTTAATCCTCCGCCGCCAAGGTCCTTCATGCCATTGAGAAGTTTCTTCTCAACACATTCAAGACAGGCATGAATAAGCGGTTCTTTCATTATAGGGTCACCAATCTGGACAGAGCCCCTGCTTTCATCCTCTGATTTCTCTGTTAGTATCTCTGATGCAAAGGTAACGCCGTGTATTCCATCCCGTCCTGTTTTTCCGCCAACAAGAACAAACAAATCATCTGGTTTTTTAACAGCACTTTTTGTTATATTACTTTTTTTTCCTATCCCGACACAACCGACATTCACAAGAGGGTTGCCAACATAGTTTTTATCAAAGTAAACACATCCTGAAACAGTGGGTATGCCAATCCTGTTCCAGTAATCCCTTATGCCTGAGACAACACATGAAAAAAGGTATTTTGGATGCTTAACACCCTTTGGAAGTTCTTTGTATTTTAAATTTAGATTTCCAAAGAATAGGGGATCGACAAGTGCTACAGGCTGGCATCCCATGCAAAGGATGTCCCTGACAATGCCGCCTATACCTGTCGCTGCACCACCGTACGGTTCAACAGCAGAAGGATGATTATGGCTCTCAATCCTTAAAGAATATGCATACTGCTCATCAAAACTAACAACACCTGCATCCTCCCTTGAAATAACCCTTTTGTTGTCTATTCCAAAAACAAACTCCTTCAAAATGGATTTTGAGCTTTTGTAGCAGCAGTGTTCAGACCATGCCTGACCAATACTCTGAAGCTCAACATCTGTGGGATTCCTTTTTTTTCCAAGAAAATAATCTCTAACTTTTTTCATCTCATCAATGCTTAAAGCAAGTCCATATTCCCTGCTAATCTGCATTAACTTTTCATCATCTGCATCCTTAAGGCCTATTTCATGCTTGTACCCCATTTTATTTCACCATTATCCTAAGTGTATAGTCGTGAATCACAGGGTTTGCAAGAAGTTTTCTGCACATCTCCTCTGTTGTTTTTTTAGCATCATTTTTGCTTTTAGCATCAAGAATTATCCTAAAAATTTTTGCGGACTTTACCTCTTTAACATCAAAGCCAAGTAGTTCCAAAGCCTTCTTTGTGTTGACACCTTCCGGGTCTGCAACGCCTTTTTTCAGATTTATAACTACATCTGCGTGATACATAAAGGGAAAATGTGTTTAGGATTACTTAAAGCCTCCTTTCAGCCTTTTTCTTTTCTCTAAGAGAGAAAAGAAAAATATTTCGGAATTACCTGAGGGTAATTCCTCATATCCTAAGAAAAATTCAAAAGAATTTTTCTGTCGGATGTCTGGCGAAAAAGAAAAGAGAGGAGGGTTGCTAATGCAACCCTCAATTTTATTTCTTGAACCCAAGGGGTTCTTTCAGATTTCTCGGAAATTTCACGGAAAAATGCAGGGCATTTTTCCTGAAATGTTAGGAATTTGCTTTGTAAATTCCGTAACAAGCCGAAGCTTTTCCGGAAATCTTACGGAATTTTTCCATGAAAAATTCCTAAGATGTTAGGAAAAGTGTTTCACACTTTTCCTAACATATTAGGAAAAATGCAAAGCATTTTTCCGTAATAACCCCTAAAATCCCGAATTCTTAATCCCTAACTTCCTATTTCAGAATTCCGTTATTTTTTCTGAGACGAACTTTTTTACCTCAGGGTCATCAGGTACTGTAAACGATTTTTTGTAGCGCTCAGTTCCATCAGGTAAAAAATACCCTCTTGTGAGTGAAATATATTCATTCTCACCCTCTTCTGTCACGGCCTTTTTTCTCGCAACTTCTATGAAGTTGTTCCGCCCAAATTTTATCTTTTCAGACTTTATTGTTTCGTATTCAACCATTGTTTTCACCTTTTTAATAGGATATGGTTTTTTGGGTAATAAAACTTTCTACAAAACACCAAAGCTGAGATTATTGAAAACAATATAATATGATGTAAGATAACCAATTATTGCACCCGAGTTCAATAATGGGAGTCCTGCCTGAGGTTTTCCTTTCATTACAAAAACCATCAG
>JAUWIS010000101.1 GCA_030605245.1 Methanobacteriota archaeon
AACCATGCATGTATCAGCAACGATTTTTCCACCTGCTTTTTCAATGATTTCAGTGTAACCCATCCTGTTTGCGCATTCCTTCATAACCCTTGATGTGCAAACCCATAATGGTTTCTTCAGTTTCTTTCCCTTCAGCTTCTCTGCAAGTTCTGATATTTCCCTCAGTGATGCATGAGGGCAGCCCAAAATCACAATATCAGGTTTTTGCCCTGTATTCAGTTTGTCATAGGTTTCCTTTAACTGTTTTTCCCCAACATCAATTTTCTCAAGTCCTTTTACACCCATAAGATGCGCTTCAGGTGTGAGATTCTCAACATGGTAAAGTGCTACTGCACCAGAGGCAGCCATGGCAGCACCCAATGCCTTCAATTGATCAGTGTTCGCATTTTTTATCCCTATGAAATAAGGTATTTTGTTTTTAACAATTTTTCCGACATGGTATCCGAGAGCGCCAAAATCAGCATTATATCTCAACTCCGCATCAACATTTACAACAACATTTGCTTTCCTATTTTCGTCAATATGCAGCCCATAGTCTGGTGTTAAACCGCATAATGCAGCAGCAAGTGCAGATGGACCACCTTCCCTGTTTGTTCTCGCACCTATCACCGAGTTTGAGAATGAAACAGCAGAAGACTCAGACCATGCTATATGCTCACCGAATCTTGGCAGATTCCCTGCAAGATAAGGCGTGCATGTGGATGTTACAACAATGCCCATTTCCCTGAAAGCATTCATAACCCTGATCTGTTTTTCAGCAAAATCCTCTGGGAAACCAAGCTCCTTCCAGTTTTCCAAATCCATTCCTGCAGGATTCAGAAATGTTAAAATTGTTACCTTCGCACCCTTTTTTGCATAATCCTCAAGAAACTCAAGACCAGGTATTCCAATTGATTTAAACGAAACACCTGCAACCTGAACACTGCCCACAGGAATCATTTTATCCGCACCGTAGATGTCACCAAGTCTGACAAGAAGTCTGAACATTTTTTCAAGAACCTCACCTTTTTCACCATTAAGCATTTTTTCCTGTTCTTTTGTTAGAAACATAAATTAGGTATTGTTCTAAATGGGTAAATATTTAACGGACAAATCATCTTTCCATTTTTGATGATAAGAAAAGCAACAATAGATGATTTAGATGAATTATGCAGGATTGAGAAACTGTGCTTCAAAAGAGAGAGGTACAGCGAGGAATTCATTCTTTATCTTTTAGAAAATCCGGATAATTATTCAGCGGTTTTTGAGGAAAACAAAAAAATTGCTGGCTATATTATAGCCTCTTTTCATAAAGACACTGCAAGAATTATCTCACTTGCCGTTGCCCCATCAGACAGGAAAAAAGGGATTGGACAAAAACTGCTAAATAGCGCGGGAGAAAAAGCAAAAAAATTAAAAATGAAAAACATAACCCTTGAGGTTTCAAAAGAAAACAAAAGCGCATTAAATTTTTATTTATCAAACAAATATCAGATTATAGGAACAATTAAGGATTATTATGGGATAGGAAAGGATGGTTGGAGGATGGGGAAAAACCTTTGAGAAATAAGTAATTAACTAATTAGTTAATGGGTTAAAAGGCTCAATTTTTTCACCCTAAATAATCCTCAACCCTCAGTTTCATTGGCAACTCCAGTTTCTTAAAGTCTTTTGGATTTCTGTCTAACGGTATTGTTAAATCAAAACCGATTTTTGTTGTCTTCCTTGTTTCCAGATCTGAAGAAGGATCAAGTGATGAGCCTTTTTCCTTTTTTATCACCATATCCTTATCCCCCTGGAACCTCGTTGCCATAGCCCATTCTATCTCATTAGGATTGTGTATGTTTATGTCATCATCAACAACCCAGACATGCTTCATTGATTTATGCCCTTTGAATGATGCATCTATTGCTTTTCTTCCATCATCAGGATTCTTCTTTTTTATGCTCACCGCAGCATGCAGCCATGAGCATCCACCAGGTGTTATCAGAACATCCTTGCATTCACAAACCTTGTTTACTTCCCTGAATATTGTTGGTTCCCTTGGCATTCCCATTAGAATCTTATGCTCCAGTCCGCCAGGTAGAAGGGCATGAAAAACAGGATTCTTTTTTGTAAAGATTTTTTTTATCCTCGCAACCCTCTGCTTTCTGACAATATCAGGTGTTTCTGTTAAATCAAGAAAAGGGCCTTCATCATGCTCTTCGCCTGTGATTTCAGCTATCATTACTATCTCTGCTTCTGGCACTTTATGTCCATCAATTTCAATCAAGTTTGTTTCCTTTAAAGCATTTGCAATACCAAGTTCGCTTTTACAAAGTTTTGCTGAAACAGCTGCGCTAACAATCACAGGCATAGGATTCCCTATGCAGATAGCAAACTCTTTGTTTCCTCTTTCAAGGAATTTGTTAAAATGCCTGGGCAGTATGCGCATAACAACCCTGTCTTTTCCTATAACCATCATCCTATGATACGAGGCATTAAGTCCAAACTCTTTATCATTTACTACAACAACACCGGATGCAATATAGGGACCGCCATCAGATGGATAATAGGTTAATATCGGAATCTTTGTTATATCAGGATTAATTTCCTCATAATCCTTTGCTTCTACAGTTTTTGGCTCTTTTGGATTGTCAATAGCATCTGCAAGTTTTTTTATGACCTCATTTTGTTTTATGTCAAGTCCTATCGCAACAAGCTCACGCGTGGAACAGATGTTTGCAACAACAGGCAGAGAAAAATTTTTGACATTCTCAAAAAGAATTGGTTTCCCATCCAGCATCTTCATTATTGTTGCTGTTTCATATTTCACATCTACGGGTTTCTTAACCCTGACTAAAAGCCCTTTCTTATCAAAAACATCAATAAATTTTCTCATTTTTATCACCCTATCGTCGTCCTAAGAACCTCAAACCCTTCCTTTTCTATCGCAGACGCAACCTTTTCCTGAAGATGCTTAGTTGGTGTGAGAGCAACCATGTTTCCACCTGCTCCACCACCTGTTAGTTTCGCACCATATGCGCCATTATCCTTTGCTAACTTAACAAGGAAATCAAGTTCCTTGCATGAAACACCTATCTCCTGCAGGAGACTATGATTTTCATTCATTAATGCACGCACTCTTTTCAAATCAAACACCTCTAAAGCCTTTCTTGCATCATAAACAAGTTTCTCAGCATCATTGAAAATCTTATTATATTTCCCAGGATTTTTTTCCTTTCTTTCCCTGACACCTGCTACAACTTTGCTTGTATCTGCAACAATACCCGTATTCGCTATGACTATCTCAACAGGAGACTGAATATTTAATCGCTCGATAACATTTGGTTTTCCTTTTTTGAACCAAACCAATCCGCCATATGTTGCTGCTGTGTTATCAATACCCGAAGGAGTGCCATGATAACCTTTCTCGCCCTCATATGCTATCTCATTTATTTTTTTATCAGAAAATCCTAAATTAAAGTAATCTGAAAGGGCACTGGCAATAGCGACACAGGATGCAGCTGATGCGCCAATCCCGCTTGATGCAATTAGATCACCTTCTATGATTATTTTTATATTTGGGTTATCTATCCCAGCAGCATGGATTATCCTTTTTAATGAATTCTTCTGTTGTCCCATTTTCTCTTTCTTGTACCCAGGTGTCTCTTTTCTATTATCAATCAATGTTAGTTTATCAGCAGGTTCAATACTTGTAACTGTTTTCATGCCAATTGCAGATGCAATCGCTGGTATGTTGTACACAACGAAATGCTCATTGAAAAGTATCACCTTTCCGAAACCGCTACTTTCTGCCATATAATCACCCTTGGATATCATCATATTTCATAATAAATTTTCTCCTCCCTCTTTTTACTTATTCAGTTTAGCGGATGCCGGACGCATTCAAGGTGGACATCTAACCTGGAACTGATTGCCCAAATGCTTTCTCGATTCCGCGATCCCGCGAGCATCAGTAGTCCAAGGTAGGGCTGCTTCCTTCCGGACCTGACCTGTTTCCCTTGGTAAAGACAAGTATGCAACCCTCCGGTTGCACTTAAATGTCTCCTCCGATCCCGAGGGACGAAATCTCATAGTTGGCATCTGGATCAGCAACCAGAGCAACACGCCGCCCCTGAACTTCACCCCCTGCTATTGACGATATTGCAGGTCACCGGGTACGCCCAGCACCCCGGTCTCGCCCGACATCTTTCGCCAGATGGA
>JAUWIS010000001.1 GCA_030605245.1 Methanobacteriota archaeon
GATTGGTGTTAGGTATATTGTTGACAGTAGTGGTGATTGCAGACCATTGTAATGAGTGTGATGAGAGTTATAAATCGTGCAAGGAAGCATATTCCAATTGTAAACTGAAAACAGGTGAGAACTGGCAAGATGCAATCGATATCAATTTCACTATTAATCAAGATACTGGCTAAAAACATCATATTTGGGATTATAATGTACAATATCATCAATACAGGGTACAGGTTACTTTGTCGAATTTATTATGACATACAGAAGTGGAGGTAAATTAATAGTTATAAACAGTTATATCAAAATATATAATTAAGGTATGGGAAAATGATACAACAAAGACTGAAACCGTTGAGCATTAAAAGGGAAAGACCAGATTATCCACAGGTCAATTATGTAGATGATCGAGGAGTCCAATGGATAGAACTCAATAGAGGATGTAAGCGGTTATGTCGTTTTTGTTGGGCTGATCCAAACTATAAGGTTTTTGATATTCCAAGGATAATTCGGAATAAAGTCCAGATTATTGGAGAAAATGTAATGTTTGATCCTAATATTGAAAAGAAATTAAAGAAGCTTTCAGAAATAAAAGTCAATAACAAAGTAGTCTATTATGGTCTGGGAAATGGATTCGATTATCGGCGTGTTACTCCAGAAATTGCCAAACTTGCAAGAGCTGCAAGGATAGGCAATATTAATAATAAAGGCAATTGGTACAAAGGAGTTAATCTTGCTTGGGATTTAGGGATAAATCAAGAGTATAAAGTTAAGAAAGCATTAAATTATTTTCTGAATGTTGGATATTATGCCAACAGATCTAAAATATTTATACTGGTAAACTGGGAGATAACACTAAAAGAATGCCTGTATAAGTTTGAGAAGATCAAGGCAATGGGGCTAAGATAGATGATTGTACTTGGGAATGTACAAAAAGAAATTATATTCCTCTATATTGGGATTATCCAGAATATCGTAAGTTTAGGCATATGTGTAGAACACATAATATTACATTTAAGGGTAAACAATGAGAGCTACAATATACGGTAGAGTATCAAAAGACGATAAGGAACAAGATCCTGAAAGACAATTTATCAAATGTAGAGATTATTGCAAACTACATGAACATGATGTGATGGGAGAATTTAAAGATTATATAACTGGCGACAGTACACCTTATGCAAGGGATGCGTTTTCTAAGATGATGGAATTAAAGCCAGAAGTTGTTATTGTATTCAGCATTGACAGGTTAAGCCGGCAACATCCAAACAAGATAATGTCATTATTAACTCAATTCAAAGATTCAGGTATAATCATAGTTTCTATAACTGAAACACTTTTTAACATGGAATCGCCGTTTGCTGAACCATTACAATATTTTCTTACATGGTGGAATAACTATTTTTTAAAAAAACTCAAGGAAGATATTAAGTCCGGCATGGATAAAGCAAAACTCAATGGTGTACACATAGGCAGACCAAAATGTAAGTTCAATGAATACAGAGCATATCAACTATTAATTATAGAAAAGAAGTCATTATCAGAGATAAGTAAGATACTTCAAGTTTCCAGGTCAACATTACACCGTTTCAAAAGGGTAGTGATAAAAAACCCTAATTTATTTAAAAAACAACACCCTATCCCAAAACCAGATGGTTTTGGAACGAATAGAGAAAAATAATAGAAAAACGCTTTTAAACAAAAAAGGCAGGGCAGTTTTTAAGTCAATTCGACAGAAGGGAATTGACCAGGCTATAAATCGCCGTCTTTGAAACAATGAGGATGATGAACATGGAATCAATACAAGAACGTGAAGAAAAACATCAAAAATGGATAACTGGTTGTCGTAAAGCATTCAAAGAATGTGAGGAACGAAAAAAGTAGTGAGTAGATCTACCACGCCTTTTTTGTAATTTATGAAGGATAATGGCAAAATGCGAACATAATCGTATGGAATATTTTGGAATGAAAAGATTAATTGCTTGTGTAGATTGTGGAAAACATTGGCAATATAATAGTATGGATAATTATTTTGTTCCGATAAATGAAGGGGTGTGAAGTAGCACCATTTACTAAGGTTCCTTTATAATAATAAAATCCTAGTAAGATAAGGGAAACTGAGTAAAAACCTCATCCTACTAGGATAACAGGTGTTTTAGGTGTAATAATTAAGATATTACCAAACCCTTCTACATACTGAGTGTGAAAAGTGGGAACGTTTCTTAAACTTTCGTGGTCGCATCTTCACATTTGACATTTTCCCGACAGAGCCTTTATGTTTCATAATACTTTCAGCTGCCTCTTTCCCAAACTTCTTAACAAAGCATGGCGTTTCCATTGCCATGTCAAGGCACGACTTACGCTTCACAATCTTGCTTGAACCATAATATGTTGGCTTGAATAATCCCATTGTCTTTACCTCATTAGTTTTTAACAGTCCCACAATACATACATACTAGTTTTCCTTTATCCAACAAACGTTTACCTGGTTGTGGAACAAATGAACAATGCCCCCATTTGCATTTTTTTCTTTTAAACATTTCAATCCCCTCCATTTCTTATTTTGACAGGAAAAACATCATCATTGAACCCATTGCCAGGATTAAGCATATTATCAAACCAAGCACACTCATAAGACCTGACAGGAACGCGAATCCACCAATGAACATGATAAAAAAGCCAGTGAATAGCATAAACTCTTTGGCTTTATAAAAACTGAGGTTTATTATTACAATCGCACCTGAACATATCACTAGGAACAACCCAAACAACCCTTTCATAAGCCCATCATCAACACCCTGCATAACTTCAAGCGTGGTGTTTGCAGCTTTTAATATAGTGAGGTTGTAACTCATGCGTATATCCTCCCCATTAGTATAAGCAACACTGAAAGCACAAAGATGAAAAATAAGATACCAAGCAACGTGAAAATGATATTATAAACTTGTTCAGCACCAATAATTTCCATTGTGGCTTGCATGATTTGCTGGAACGATATAAGATTCTGGCTTATGAACACACCAATTTGATAAGTCAGACTGAAAAACCCAAACAACCCGCCGCCGGCGCTTTCTGTCACAGTCTGATTATAAAACTTGACAGTGATATTATCCATCTGCTCTTTTGTCTGATTTATGGTTGCGAATGCGCTATAAAGGCTTTTATTACCACCTTGCACATTATAATCAGTAAGATCTATTGGAACTTGATTTTCTGAGGCTAAGTGCATGAACAGGGAAAAAAAGCTAGTGAACACTAGAGCACCCATTATAAGGGCAACTATTGGCGTATGTAGTTGCATCTGTGCTCTTTTCACTCTTTACCCCTCCTTACCATATAAATCATCATGAATACAAAGACAGCCAGGAAATATAACCATCCAATATGAAACCCACTTATGAATCCGACAACTGAAACAGCGAGTATACCCATGAACATTATTATAACACTACCAGTTATTGTCGCAATACCCATTAATGCCAATGAACCTATAATGATAAGACTGAAAAATATCCCTTCTTGAAGTAGTTGTGGTGCATTTTCAGTGATTATAACCCATATTGTGTTGAGGATATGATAACTGTTAGGTGTATTGGTATCAATCATTGCAACAGCTTTATAATTTCCAATCCTAGACTTATCATACCTACAGGTCAGGGTAGCAGCCGTTGACAAAGTACAATTATAACAGATATTTTCAAGACCATCAGAATTAATAAGATCAACTCTTAAACAGCCTTCACGAACAAGGTTTTGTGTATCTGTATACGTAAACCTAAAATAAGATAAGTTTCCGACAGTGACATTATCCAGGTTATAAAACGTGTTCCCATATTCTCGCCAACCCTCATATAAATCAGTTCGCAAGTTAAGAATATCTTGAGTATCAATAGAAAGGAAAGGGGTTGGGTCTGTTTCTTTTATGATGTTTCCAGTAACATCAATATAAATCATCTTATACCATACATCATAAAGCTCGACATATAACACAGCCTGACCTTCAAAGTTAGTCTGTGCCATCTGTACAGTCTTAAATTCGCTTGTTGTACCGCTCACATAATTTCTAAGCAGTTTTATTCTTATATTTATTGCAGGGTTGCTGTCCTGATCTAACAAAGTATGAATAACACGCACCCCTACAGTATCATTCAACAAAAAGAGGTCAATATTTTGTGTGGTACTAGTATTAAGTGTGGCGTAATATGTTCTTGTATAGTAGTTTGTAGCATAGTATCTTATTTCATATTCACCAAAAACCAAACCACTGATAAGCTGTTCACCAGTATTTGTGTTATGTATTTGTGATGTGTTGCCAGTGGTACTTATAATTTCCACATAAACTGTTGTTCCAGAAAGTTTAACTTGTGTTATTTCGTCATAGAATTGGAGAAAAACACCGGCAGAGGTTGCATTAAGAACAACAACAACTGGCGTTTTATTAAGATAAAATGTGTCAGCGATTACAAAAAACCCAGACGCAGATCCAGACACTGTATAATTATTCTCAGGATCAAGCCAGAATGTTACATTATTAGTATTATTGGCGTATAAACTTTGATTACCGATTGTTGCAGTAAACTTTGATAGGAAAGTGCCGGAAGCGGTATCATTGATTTTCACAGTCATGTTTGTTTGGATGATAAAGCTCACATTTACAGAATTATAGTTCAGACCGCCAAGAGAATCAAAAGCAATTTCGTGTGAGCTAGTCCAGATTTCAATATCATATTCATATTCATTAACCTTTATCACATTGTATAAGGCTTCTTTGTCAGCAAAATTTGCATCAAACCATATACCACCCATCCCATTGCTGCATGTGATATGTGCATTATAATCGGAATACCACATCTGTTTACAAGGATAATCAGCAGTGACAGTGAAAGTATACTTAAGACGCTCATCACCTTTCTTATCGAATTGGTAAACGGCAGAATGCCTATCACTCTTTTTCACGTCATAGAACTCTTTTAATTCTGTTTCACTATCTTTCAGTTTAATATCAAACTTAATCCCACCCCACTCATCCGGCGATTTATAATTGATTTGATTTTCTTTTTCATCTTTGACAGGCTTAAAATCTTTGATTTTGTTATCTGTGTGTGCATCAGAAACCTCAAAGGTAACATAATATTTTCCGACAGACCACATACTCATATCAATACTCTGGTTCCATGTTCGTGTAGTATTCGGCGAATTATCTGCAACATACTCAGTATACAACACACCCCCCGTGCTGTTTTTGATTGTTAGGTTAGTCTGGAACAAATAACTGTCTTGAGTTGAAGCATTAAACGTGAGAGTTCTGTTAGTGGTAAACCTTGTAGAGTTGTCAGATGCTGGATAGTTGACAGTAATAAATGGTTGTGAATTATCATAGATATATATAAAGACACCTGTGGAGCCATTGAGTCCGTCGCTCCGATTGCAAGAGACATAATAAAAATACTCCCCATCCAGAGACAGGCCCATCGTAAAATTAAGGGTAGTGTTTGCCGCCACATTGTCCGAAGTCAGATAATAAGTATCATTCACCGAGAGCGAACAATTCGCAACCATTGAGACATTATAAAGGACATCTAGGATTGTATTATTATGCGTCTCATTGGCTGGAGATATATGGTTAACTATAATCTCAGGGCTGGCGTTTGCTGCGCTTTCCGTAACTACTGCCAAGATTTCAAAATAATAATCTGTATAATTTATCCAATTACTAGTCCCTCTATGCCAATTTATATTAACATCACCCTCTGGCAATCCTACAAGATTTTGATACTGTCGGTTATAATTTGCTCCACCATTATCACAAAGGACAAAATATTGTAACCCTGCTGTAAGATTATAATTAAACCCTGTCGCATTGACACCACTAAAAAGTTTTTGCTGTAATAAATTCGCATCAGCATCGTATAGATATGCGTCCACGCAGCCACTCGCTGGGTGTTTTTCCATTGATATGAACATAACATCAAAGTTAGGTATTATTATCATACCTTCTTTATTAGATGTTCCACTTGCCGAAGTCGGCAAGGTCGAGCTATGCATATCCTCAACTACCAAAGCACACACACTAGAAACTAGTAAGAATGACAAGATTGATATTATTATTATTTTTTTCATCTTCCCGATTTAAATTTAGCGAATAATACGACAGTTCCAAGGAACGCCAACACTCCAAAGATAAAAGCCCAGTTATTAAGTAGGAAACCCATTATTTGGAACTTACTGGCATCATCTACAACGCCGGCAGATGTTGAATAACTCCCATAAGTGTTTGAGAGGATTGCAATAGGAATAAGCATGAACCCTATAAGAATAACAACTATGAAATAAAAAGCAGGGTGTGTGTTAAGTACAAAGAATCCCGAAAAGATTGCCAGGACAAATAACACAAACATGGTAAGAAAAGCATAATCCCATATGGTGTTGAATCTGCCGGCATTATCACTCATGATAGCTTTTGAGGCTGGCGAAGCATCACCATCAGCCCACCCTTCCCCAAACTCTCGCATTATCTTAGAACCTGCAATTATTATAATGGCAACAGTGAACAGGATAATCCCAAATAGAAGAAAGTCTTGAACATACCCTCTTTTATTCATCTTTTTTTTGATTTGAACCTCCCATATATTATTTTTGATAAGTATTCAGCATTTTCAAGGATTCGTTCACTGTCACGTAATGTTTGACTCATACCCTGCTTTCTATCATCACTGATTGACTTAATCTTATTATAAAATGTGTCAGGCACCCGCATTAGTCGTGAATTCTTCCTATTCATTTCCTTTACCCCCACCAATCCATCCGAGCCGTACCAGGAACCCAAACATAAGTCCCAGGAACCACATAGCAGTGATAAAGCTCATTATTAATATGATTGCTGTGTAAAATGCAGCCATGCTTGGCAACAGCATTGAATCGCCCATCTCTGCCAGGTGTTGCACTATATTAGCGACTATCACCAGGAGCCAGCCAGACACAATCCAGACAAGATATTTCATGATAGGTATTTCCTGACCGTTAGCATCTTTGAAAAAGAAAAACTCAAGCCTATCAGCCAACTTCAACAGTACAAAGATAACACCAAGTATCAATAACCCCATAGTAAGATAAAGATTATTTTCTGTTGGGATTGTGCAAGGTTCATGAGTTGACACGTTATAAGGTGCTTGATTGATATCACAATCCGAGCTTAAATTAGTGAGAGCGCAACATGACGCATAATTCCTGTCAGTGTACCCACGCTCTCTTGAGAATGCTGTACCGTTCCATGCACAAACTGATAATGAGGGGATAATATCTTGTGTGCAATAGTTGCAGCTTAACCATGTACCATTATCACCAGGCACATAATCATGTGTACCGCAATTATGCGCATCTGTATAATACTTTTGATATGAATTGTTCACCATGCACGGTGTATACTGTACTATCCAATCCTCTGTACAACCTTCATTGTATCCAATCTTCACACCAAGAAGCTGTGCGGTTTCGTTAAGGATTATTGTAGAAAACATTGATTTATACTGGAAATATCTGGCTGTGTAGTTGAATGTGAGTAGAGGGAAATTGAACGGGTTAAATGTACTATTTGTGCAATCGCTTATGTTACAAGCTCTGACACTAATATTCAGTTTAGCAACGCCTCTATGATACATATTTTCAATGTCTTGCTGCTCTAAAACCTTATGAAATATAAAAGCCTCATCAATTGTGCCATTTAATGGTACTATACCAAAAGTAAATAACACACCAAGTTTAGTATTATTGACAGTTGATTTTGTAAGTACACCACTATCCACATCATTTTGCAATATACCATTCACATAAAGTTGCATATGTGTGCCATTGTAAACACAAACAGCATGATACCATTCATCCTGTACAGGGACAAGATTAGAACTTGTATAAACACCAAACCCCCATCCACAAGATACATTTTCAGTTGTACCAGCTTGTAGATTATAACCGTCAGGAATTCCTTGCATTCTTGAAATGATCCCTGCATTACTATTAACACTGTTAAGTTTGAACCATGCACCATAAGACACGTAATCAACAAAGTCCATTGGCGTACTTTCAACAATATCAACATATCTAAAAAAAGTACCATCAAACCCAAGCCCTGTCTTAATCACTCCTGGTTCTGAATAATATCCAGCGTTGTATGTACCGTTATTGTTTGAACCAGAATAATCCTGTATCACACCTGAACTCTCATCCAAGTGCATGAGAAGCACATTATCACTCATATTAACAGCATAAGGATCTATTATGTCCTGGCTTTGATAATTTGGTAATTCTCTTCCATATATGCTACTGTTCCAGGTCATATTAAGCCATTGCGTACTGCTTTTATTACTGTCGTATATCTGGCTATAGTATTCACCTGTCCAGTATGTCTTATTAAGTTGAACATACCCTCCAAGGTTCAATGACGTGTTAAAGTAAGTGCCATTGAATGCAATACCACTTGTACTAAAATAATCAGCATTCACATTACATAAAACTAAAACAAAAATAAAAAAGAGTATATAGTTTCTCATTCTGCTTTGACTTCTTTCTTCTTAAACCGTTCTGGAAACAATTTCCGCTGTATTTCAATCACAGCGTTTTCAAGCGCATCTAGTCTTATACCTACTTCATAATCCATTTAAAATCCCTCCATTACAGCTCTACCTCTTATGAATCCCGTTTCTAGTTGTTTTTCAAAGACACTTTTCCCACGTTTGAACTTGCGTAAGCTTGTTCTAGTAAATATGTTCAGACCTTTTGGTGTTCTTTGTTTTCCAACGATTGGTCGTTCTTCAAGACCTGTAAGTTTCCCTAGAGGTTTCTCCCCATGTATTCCAAAAGTCATAGCAGCGATTGACGGTTGATATTTTCTGATATGTTTACCTGCCGGGGCTTTTGTTTTCCTTGCACCTTTCGAGAATCCACCAGGCATCCAGCCACCTAAGAAAAAAGGGGGGGGAGGGGGGAGGGGTGGAGGGGGGATAAACGGTGTTGTTGGCACATACCCACCAGGCATTGTATACTTGGTTTTTCCTCTTGTTCCAACCTTAGTAATAGCTGTTTGTGCTGTTACTTGTTCAAATTTGTACTGTTGCATTGCCGGCGCAAACTGAAACATCATATAAGGTTTATGCTGTGAAACATAACGCATCCTTGAGATAGGTGCTATACGTGTAATGGGTACAACCTTACGTGTGGTTGCGGCGAAAGATTCAGCCACAGACATAGCAGCAACACTAACCAGGGGCATTGGGTACGTTGTTCTGAGAGAAAAGGATGATGATATAAGAGAAGCAATAGGTGAGGGTGCTATCTGTTGAATATTTATGTGTTGTGAAACCATAGGATGATGTTTTGTGATTTGGGTACGTTGCAACATCAAAGAACCTTTTTTTCCCACACTTTCCATGATATACTTATCAAACCGTTGTTTAATTGTCAGTTTTTTCCTGAATATAAAGAGAGATCTTGTTGCATGGGTAGCTCCTGTCTGAAATGTGGCTATATCAACTTTATATGGGCTTTTCATGTGTAGAGTGGTAGCACCTTTATACTTGTAGAACTTTTGACCTTTAATTACGTGTAGTTTTCTCATCTGGATAGTGGTGCCTTCCATCACATGTTTATATTTCTGGATATGTCTGACTTTTCCAGAAGCAGTATACGCTTTTGTAATATATTTTAGATTAACTCCTGGGACTTTCTGGAATTTACCAGTCATACCTTTCATTTCCCAGTAACGCTTCATGACTTTGCTTGATAGTAGCCTACCTTTAAGATGTATAACACCAGTATCAAAAACACGCTCAATGGTGCCAGCCATAGGGATTGTATGTTTGACTCTAGTTAACACAGTATGTTTTGGCAACTTTTTGCCTAAAATGTGCTTATAGCCGGTCTTGAACAGTTTATATTGTGGAACTTTGAACGTGTGACGTGTAATTGTGTCTATATGCGCTCTTGTAAGCCTGGAATATAACACAGGCACTCCTTTCTGGCTAACAATAGTTACAATATCACCATGATACACACCTTTAATCTCTTTGACAGATTTAAATTTCCAGGTTTTACCAATCTTAACTAGAGGTTTCACATGCCGGCTGAACGCTGTTCCCTTCGGTGCCTGGAGTATCTCACGTTGCACACCTTTTATTTTGCCTTTAGTATAAAATTGTTGACCTTTCTGAATAATAGTGCCTTTCATAGCGATTCCTCTTTGGATTACTCTCGGCTGGATAAACTTCTTACCACGAAATATGTTAAGAAGTTTTGGTGTATGGATAACAGCGTATGACTCAGCTTTCCCAAACTCAACAGCTTTTTTCCCTGGCACTTTCTGTCTTAAGTGGTAGGTCTTAGTGTAGACTTTGGTATGTTTTTTGATAAACATGGATTTTGCTATCGGAAAAGCCATCGCAGCAGCAATGATGTATGTACTTGGTCGTTTATATATTTCAAGTGCTGCTGGCAACGTTCTTTTAAATTCAGATCTGACAAGCGCTTGTGTAGTAGGTTCATACCTTCCAACAATACCTATTGTTTTGACTTTCGTGATTGCAGCAGCCGGAAATTCAGTAACTAAATAAGGAATATTGCCACCAAACCTTACAATGTCCTGGTATACACCAAGTTTCGATGTTGCCGGCGGTTTCCAGGTCACAACCCCGCCAAATGTTGCCGCTTTTTCAACCTGTTTCCTTAAAGGCGCCCACCGTTCAGCACTTTCACGTTCCAGCTTTTGCCATTTCACAATAGCGGATTCTTTCTGTGACCTTAAAGCTCTATACTTCTCTTTAACAGGCACTTCATACCCGAACTCTTTTTCATAAGCTATAGCCTTTTTTTCATAAGCTCTGGCAATAGCCCAATCTTTACTGGCTGCTATCTCAGTTGTTCCCATCGTTGTCTGGAATATTCCACCCATTGGTATAACACCTGTCATTTGTGCGAGAACAGAAGCTTTGGCAGCCGGCGAAACAAATGTATAAGCTTTACTTTGTAACATAGGTCTTGTAGTGGAAACTATCGCCGGCACAACAAGCATATCTTTCTTAGGTTTATCTGGCATCAAGAAAGGGGCGATTGGTTTACCTTTCGCTCTCCATTCTTCTCTGAATTTTTGAGCTATGCCAGCTTGCACCCCAGCCAAGACTTCTTTTTCATACCCTTTCAACACCGGCACTTGAGAATAACCTACCTTGACAGCTAGCCTTGCCTGTTCTTGGACTTGTTCGGGTGTAATTTCGCCAAGATACATAAAACCCCCTTCCCTGACACCAGGCTTTAAGACTGTACCTTTAACATCTTCCTCATAAGCTGCAAACACAGCAGCAGCTTTTGGCGTTATGTATGTTGTTGCAACTGTCTGTTTTCGTGGTTCAGTGTCAATTGTGCCTGGAGGAGCAGCGTAAACATACTCTCGTACTTCTTTTTGTTTAACTGTTTCTCGTTTAAGATGTTGCTCATATATCTTTTGTTTAATTCCTGATCTGAGTTGTTCATAATTGACAATCTTCTCAGCCCATTCAGGTCTTGCTTCTTTAATTTGCGCTTTGGTTAGAGTTGGTTCTTTAACTTGGCGTGTGACTATTTCAGGTTCTTTTATAGGGACAGCTTTCCCACCCTTAACAACATGCGTAACTTTCGGAGTACCAAACCTGGATGGTGGATTATATTCAACCCCATACTGTCGGGCAAGTTCCAAAGACCTTTTTTTACTTAGGATTTGTCGTTCAAACTTTTTTCTTTTATGATAAGCAACCTTAGAATATTTACGTTTTCCAAGTGATGTAGCATACTCTCTTTTTAAAACTCTATGCAATTCTGGATAACTTCTTGCAACTGCCACTTAAATATATTCTATGACATAACTTATATTTATTATTTTATGAACTGGTTAACCATGTTTAATATATAGTGTTAACATAATCTTATATAATAATTACACCTTAACATTCATACTGAACTATGGAGGTACAGCGAATGAGGAACAAAAAAGGTTACAGACTTCAAGACCTTCTTCCTGTCGCTATAATCTTTGTGGTTGCAACAATTGCTATATCTATTGGCGCAGACATTCTGAGTGGTGTACGTGACGGTCAAACGGTCGACACAGCATCCTACAATGTAAGCACCTATGGATTGCAAGGTAT
This sequence comes from Methanobacteriota archaeon, assembly GCA_030605245.1. Lineage (GTDB taxonomy): Archaea > Thermoplasmatota > JASEFT01 > JASEFT01 > JAUWIS01 > JAUWIS01. Next base: position 12,156 of record JAUWIS010000001.1, read on the forward strand.
GCTGGAACTGGGTTCCTGGGTGCCAACGCTGGCTCTTGTCGTGGCTGCTGCGATTGTGATCGGCGTATTGGTCTACAGCTTTGCATTTGGTCGTAACTGAACCGTTACGATCAATCTTTTTCTTTTTTTTATTAGAAAATTAATCAACCTTTTTTTTCACTAAATTAAACAACTCTATATTTAGGATGAAAATTCCAAGGACTGAATACAACATAATGTCTGAATAAATATCAATCCCTTGACAGTAACAAAAATTTACCGTACAAACCACCAATAACATGAATAAAGTATATAAATAATATTTATTTTTTATATTCATTTTCGTTTCCTCCTTAGTCATTCAAAGACTGCTGTTTATAATCCAACGGCTTGGTCTTTTCGCATTTATAGTACAACCTGGGTTTTCATGATATGGTTTTCCATACATGATTATTAAATCATCCTCTCTAATTTCCTTTTTACAATGAGTACATTTCATCATCAAAATCCAACCTTTCAACGCCTTTAACTTTCATTTCTTTCAAATATTTATCAATATCACCAAATTTAGATATGAGTTCATCCTCTGCAACTTGACAAATAATCCTACCATGAACAATATATAACAAACTCTGTCGATGAGTTTTACATATTGTTCTACCAGTTCTTAATAATACAAATTCACATGGTATCTTAATCATCTTATCCTCGCAAACGGCGGTTTATTGCCGAACCTCTTTTACATTGTGTACAAACTCTATATAATCAGCCAATTCTCTCATCATCTTCGGAGTTAAAAGTATTGTTTCTTCATCATTTAAATCGTTGATATTTTGTGCAACTATCTCTATCGCACCCTTCCATATTTTCGGTGACACTTTGTTTCCAAAGCCATCATCATATATCTTCATTCTCATTCACAAACGGCGGTCTATTGCCGAACAGCTTTACATCTCCACGATTCATTCAATAATTTATACTCTTCGTCCGAGGTTGAATACGAATTTTCTCCAATAGATGTCTTTACGTAACATCTTATCAAATCAGCATGATTACAATCTTCAATATAATCATCACATCCAAAATCTACACAACTTCCTTGTGGTACACATTCAACAGTACCAACAGGACTGATACATCCTGTTAATAACAAAAATCCGACTAAAATCATTATTTTCATTTTCCCTCCTTGATCAATAAATGGCGGTCTATTGCCGAACCTTATTTTCTCTGCATGATTTCATATTTCTTATCAAAGTCTTTATCTACAATTGCAAGACAATTTCCTTCTTTATATATGAAATCAATATTTGCTCTTTTTGCTTCCACAATTTTTAATATTCTCATTTTTGTATCCTCCTTAGTCATTCAAAGACGGCACTCTCTGTCAATGCATCTCAGCACCACATTTTGGACATATTTTTGGTATCTTAGCCATCCTTAAACCTCAATCCTATTTTCTTTCCATGTGTATAGTAAAGATTCTTTCTCCTGATAACTCATAGATTCCCATTCTGCTATATCTGGCAACTCATTAGCTTTCAACATCTTTACTATTAATTTAGACCATTCTCCTGGATGTAACATCATTTTGGAACCTTATTTTCCTTCTTCTTCTTGCAGTCACACCATTGCTGACCACATTTCTTACAAGGCTGTAAAGAGCCTCCATGTATCTTATTTGTCATTTTGAAACCTTTTTAATAATTTGATTCATAACAAACATCTTTTTCATCCCATAACATCTTTTTAAGACATTTTGAGCAAAAGATTCTTTGATAATCATCGCCAGCTGGCGAAATAATTATACACGCTGATTCTCCAATTTCTTTACATCCTTTGAAATCACACATCTTTCCATCCAATTAATCAACATCTTTAATATCAATCTGTCGACATTCAAGACCGTCTGTATCAATATTATCACAGATAATTTTAAACATCTTAAAAAGTTCATCTAAATCCTCTTGCTCTCTTTCCTCTGGTACTGTTATTAGTATGTCCATCGTTTCCCTCCATATTTTCGGTGTCACTTTGTTTCCAAGCCATTATCAATCCACCCATACAAAGACAATGTTATGCAACTTGATTTTATATTTTTTAGAACATAAGAAGTTACCACGTTTCAATTTTCTTATATCTCTTGCCACGCTTGCTTCGCTTACATTCAGTTCTTTTGCCAGTTGTCGGGTAGTATACTTTTTCCCTTTATTCTCTGTTAAAATATCAAATATTTCCTGTTGCCCCATTTTCCTTTACCTTTACCTTTACCAACATGTTTCTCTTTAAAGTCCAAGAGCAATCTTATGGTAACATATACTATGAATCCAGCAGCGCCAAGAAGTAAACCCCATTTAATAAATGGGAACACAATTTCACCTGTGGGTGGCATCTTACATCACCGCCAGCTTATAAGCAACAACGATTATTATTGCAGTCATTAAGAACCCAAGCCCTACAGCTGCATAAACTTTTTGAACTTCATGCCTTAATTTATCCTGGCTCATTTCCAGACTGTTCAAACCCATCCATAGCCTTGACAGTCGCTTCTTATGTATACCTAACTCAATTATCATTGCTTTTTTGTCATAGTTCATCTTTAATCTCCTCCAATCTTTCTAAGCTAATCTTAAGCCATCTAAGCCACTTTATAGTGTTCAGGCTCACAACCTATCCTTAAATCTGCTTTCTCTTGTTATTATATGCTTCTTCTGCTTGCTTGTCACGTTCTGAATCATATGTTTGGTCTATTTTGTCTGATTTCATCCTAACCTCATCTTGTATAAGCATGATATGTAACATCTTTCTCTAGTGTAATATCCTTTTTCAAACTTTAATGAGATATTGCTATACACTCTTTCATGGCGACAATCAATCTTATCTAATTTGTCAAAACCATGACTTGCACATATTACCTCTGCTTGTCGTTGTAGTTCTTCTTTATCTTCAATGTTGTGTGGTCTGATTTCAAGGAGATAATAAGTTGTAACCATTGTAATCATGAATGTTAATGTGATTGCAATAACAAGGTAACTAAAATAATAATCTTTTTCCATTATCTTTGCCTCATATATTTCTGTTTTTTCCTGTAAAGCACTACTTGCCTCAGACAATAGTCCACAGCCAGAGCTTCCCGCATCCCTTCCCGTTTCTCGTTCAGGAAAGTATCTAGTGTCCTGAAATAATCCATAGACTTGTCATACTTCTTAACTTCCTCTTCTGTGAGTTGATCCAAACCAAGACATCTTGTCAGTGTCATTTTTCGTATATTTCTCCTATCCCTATCCGTTTTCTTAATTTGTATGTGTTCAATCCTTGACCTGTATTATCCCCTTCCTTATCTAACTCGTCAATAATCTTTTTTAGTTCTGGCTTACATTTATCACAGATCATTCTGACACCGTTCTATAAGTGACATTTTCTTTTGGATATGAATCTTCAAGCCATGCCCCATAATATTTAGCATCATACTCAATAAAAAATACAGCTTGTAGTTCTTCCATCTTGAAAACACCAAACTTTAACTTTTTTATTTCTTCATTCATTCTCTTAACCCCCTTCTGATAAATATAAACATAAACATAGAGATATACAATAGATATATAAAGATTGTTATAATGAACAATATAAATATATAAATATAAATTCAGAATACAGATTATTCAAGATGGAACCAATAACAATCAAAGCAAATATATGGAAAACAGGATCAAGCAATGTCGTGACTATCCCTAATAGATATATCTTAGATGGAATAATTGACAAGGATAAGCCTCTCACAATCATACTTCAAGAGCAGAATTAAAGTGTTAGTTTCTTTCATAGACCCTAACCCCCAAAGGATTCTGTTCTTGATTAAAAGGTTTTATGTGGTGTGCCTATGGTTCCCAACAGCCATGAAACACCGCACCTATTCATTCAGTGCGACTAGCAGGGGTTCACCCCTTCGAGAATGACAAAGGTACCCACCATCCATCGGACACCACATTCTAATGCTGCGCAAGACTGAAAAGAAAAGGATGTGATAAAATATTATAGAAATACCTTTAATTCCAGTATTGATTATCTTATCCTATATACTCTACACTATAGGTAATATGTGGTAATGAAATGACAACTAAAACAAAAGTGATTGGAATAACATTTCTTGCGGGTATATTTCTTGGCTTCATGTTATGCATATGGGTGACAACATTATGGTAAAAAAAAGAGCAAAAAACCAAGATAAAAAAGGGTTGCAAAATGATAGACAGGTTTTGACACGGAAAGGGTTGTAAAAAAATCAAGCTAGCGTTGTTGGCTTCACACGGAAAAGGTTGCAAAAAAAATGAAAAGGTTGCAAAAGTGGTAAAAAAAGGGTTGCAAGTTAGGGGGGGAAATAACAAACTAACCCAAACTGAGAAGCTTATTCTTGAGATGCTCAGTGAAGAATACCTGACAGTCAAACAGATAACTATAAGACGGAGATGTACAACACAATCAATATATAAAATCATAAAACAGCTCAGAAAAAAAGGTGCAATTTCACGCAATTTCAAAAGGGTTGCAAAAACCGAGGGTACTATGCAACCTCAACCGCATAAAATTCGGCTTCATGGGCAACAATGGCACATCAAAATATTACATAAAGATACCAGGCATAAAAATAATATAGGGAAGAATATAGAGTTGGATGGAAACACAGTCTTATTGCATACAAGTGCAATCTCAATATACAGTAATGTAAGTTTCTTTGGTAAGACAGTTGAAACAGCCACGTTAAGAAGTATGCGGTACTGGAATAGACTGTTTAAACGGTTAGAGAGTTTAATAAACCTAATCTTGATAAAGCCAAAATCCCATAACATAACACTTGTCAAAGCACATTATGCAGAGGTTGACAATGAGATGGCTAAAGAGCATGAGATTAAAGGGATTAAGTTTCATGCCAGAACAACCAATGATGGTAAATGTTGGCTGGAGATTGATAACAGTTTCAATTTTCACGAGTTAGAAACCACACACCCTAAGACTTCAATGGATGATATGCAGAAGGTAGTAAGACAGGTCAATGATTGGCGTGATACTGATCCACCGACAAACTCAGAACTCAAAGATATCATAACAATGATTGCTCAGGAAAACAAAGAGACAGCAGCAGGCGTTAATAACATAGTCAAGATTATTCAGATATTAATTCCAAAAGAAGAAGTCAAAGGAGAGGTAGAGATAGGAAAAGCTGATTATATAGGATAAGGAAACAATGGAATCAGACAGGTTCAGGCCAGTATCATATTTCATACCAGTACGTAACATTAAACTTCAATGGCGATGTATTGCATGCGGACAATGGAACACAGGGGAATGGACTAATAAAGCATATTGCTCAAGATGTAATTCAAGATTGAACAGCAACACACAACCAGGAACTATAACAGGTGAAAACGAAAATGGAATATAAAGATTGTCGTGATATTGAATCTGAGAGTGTAGATGAAAATCTGGATATTATTTGCATTACAGATTTTATATATGAATTCATGGAATTATTACTCTTTGTAATATTCAAAATTTACAGAAAATATGTGAAAAATAGAGAGATAAGATGATAGATAAAATAGGATGTAGTGATTGTAGCCATTACCATCTTCATGCAATATCTTGTGAACGTGGCTCTTGTAATCCTCATTATAATACTATTTGTAAAAATAATACTCATGGTAAACATATTATAAATGCTTTGAAGAATGGAGTTGAACAATGATAAAAAGCATAAAGTTTTCAAGCAACTATCCAAAATTACATAACCAGACTGAGGGTAGATTGGTTAGTGTAAAGATTATCGACTATTCAGATCTAACTAAAGAAATAATAGAGTATGACACTAAGAACATTAAAGGTGAATATTATCCATTACCAAAAACCACTCTTATACATCTTACCTTTATAGGAAACAAATTAATTCCATTTTGTACTATCAGAAGATACACGGTTCAGAAATATAATTATTATAGGCAATCGTTACATGAATACTTTTCCCTGGATGTGACCTCATGAACATAAAAGATAATATTGAGGCAGTATGTGACGGTTTGAAAATATACTTTATGCTATACATTAAAGTCATACTTGTTTTTGTTATGATTGTTCTTGGACTAGCAACAGTCTGGAGTTTATTGTATATTGCTTTATCATTATTTAAGATAGTCATGGGGTGGTTTTCATGACAGAAGATAAACTCAAGACAATATGCGAAAGATGCGCTATTGCTGACATATGCGATTCAAGAGTGAAAGCAGAGAAAGCAGATATTGATTTATATTACTGTGAACACTTCAAGGCAATGGGGGATAAGAAACAATGAAAAAGATAGGAACAAAGCAAGAGGAAAAAACCAAAGGTATACTGACATTTCTTAAATCAATCTTAAAAAAGAAATACATAAGCCGGATTTATGTATACAATGGCACACAGAAGTTTTGGGTGTCAAACCCTAAGAAGATTGAGGAATATCTTACACGAGCAAACAGTTCAGCCAGTGGTGCTCTCAATCTAAAAACCGTGCCAGGATTAATCATTAAGAAGGTGGTGTATAAATGAAAGGAAGTAGGTGTAATGGGTAATGGTGTTTTAATTGCCAAAATTATAATGAATGTGTAGAGGAAGATAAGAGTGCAATCCACAAGACCAAAAGCCAGCACGTTTGATACAGGCTGGGATGCCCGGAACGAGTTTGTACGTGAACTGGTATTCAGAGTACACCTATGGTTAAATGGCAACCCACAAGATATAAAGGGATGGTTTGAGGCATTGCGTGACTTTTACAGCGTAGCATGCCCATTCATTGAAGATAGAGAAGGAATACAAGAAAAGATACAGGAGATTAAGATATTGATACACGGCAACCATACAACAGTCACAACACACTCTCGCAACTTAGACATAGCTTATGAAAAGATACGGACACTGTTTGAGATTATGCATATTGCTGTATTCAGAGCCGGCATCTATCTGCCGATATATGATAAAGAAGATCCAGGGGAAGCAGTCACAGATATAAGGTTATAGAATGGAAAAAATCAAAGTGCTTAACTTGTATGCAGGGATTGGAGGTAATAGAAAACTCTGGCCTGATAAAGAGATAGAGGTTACTGCTGTAGAAATTAATGATAAGATTGCAACAGTGTATAAAGATTTGTTTCCAAACGATAAAGTGGTTGTTGCAGATGCGCACCAATATCTTTTGGAACATTATAAAGAGTTTGATTTCATCTGGAGCAGCCCGCCATGTCCTACGCATTCAGGTACAAACCATTTCCTTAATGCTCAAGGTGTTGTAAGGTACCCGGACATGAAACTGTATCAGGAAATAATATTCATCAAAGCTTGGTTTCACGGTCTTTATTGTGTAGAGAACGTGATACCATATTATGAACCGCTCCTTAATCCATACATCAGTGAAAGACATTGCTTCTGGTCAAATTTCCATATATCAAACCGTAAAAAAGATTTGAGTATATCAATCACAAACTCCAGAGCCACTACAAGAAGAACAAGAAAGCAATACCTTAAATCGCTTGAATTGTATCATGGGTTCGATTTGTCAAAATATAAACTTTATGATAAAAGACAAGTGTTAAGGAATTGTGTTCATCCTAAATTGGGAAAGTATATCTGGGATTGTGCATTCAAGGAGAAACAAGATAAACTCGTATAATGGTAAAGATACAACCAGGGAACCAGGATTATTACATGGATGGTTACTTGAAAAGTAACATGGATATAATCAAAGATTTAATTAATGACGCAGACCATGATTTTGTAGGTATAGTGGATGGGTTCGAGGGCGTAGGAAAATCCGTACTGGCAATGCAGATTGGCTATTATGTTGACCCATCCCTCACACTTGATAGGGTATGCTTCACATCCACAGAGTACAGGGATGCGGTCAAGAAAGCTAAGAAAGGACAGTGTGTGATATATGATGAGGCAATAACCGGCGCATTCAATCGTGAGGCTATCCAACAGATGAATGTTATCCTCATTAAGATGATGGCGCAAGTCAGACAAAAGAACCTGTTTATGCTTTTAGTGTTACCATCTTTCTTTGACCTTGACAAGAACCTGGCGCTGTGGCGTTCCAAGTTCCTGGTTCATGCAGTATACGGTAAAAGGTTTCAGCGTGGATATTTCAAGTTTGCAAACCTGAACAAGAAGCAAGACATATATGTTAAAGGTCAAAAGACATACTACTATCCAGCAAGGGATAGCGCCTGGAACTTTAAGGGTAGGTTCACCAAACATTACACAATGCCTGAACGAGCATACAGGAATAAAAAGTCGCAGAGCTTTGAAGCTTCGGATTATCGGGTAGTCAGTGCCAGGAAAGCCAGGTCGCAGCGTGACAGCCTTATAACCATATTACTGAATATAGGATTTAAGCAGGCAGAGGTAGCATACTTCTCAGACTTATTCAATGAGGGCTTAACCCAGCGACAAGTGGGGAATGTTGCACTCAAGTTTAAGAAATTAGAAAACAGTATAGACATTAATATACTTAAATCCATTAAGGATAAGGTTAAAGGTTTAAAGAGCCAGGAAAAGGTAAAAGATACAGCGCCACCACCAATACAATGACAGACTGCAAACATAATAAGACAGAGTTGCATTTTCATTACAGGAAAAATTATTCTCATGGAAAAATGTCACAACAAAAACCTTATGCACCGGCAAAACTTGTCAATGAACATTGTATTGCATGCAAAAAGATAATAAGTAAATGGAGACCAGGAAGATGATTGAAACAGATAAAAGATACTCTAATTTTTTAAGACAGAAGTTAATTTTAGAAAAAGAGTATGGGTTTGAAAGTTTAAACCTTCCAGATAAATTATTTGATTTTCAAAAAGCAATAACTCAATGGGCAACTAAAAGAGGTAAGGCTGCTATTTTTGCAGATACAGGATTGGGTAAGACATTTATGCAAGTAGCATGGGCTGACCAAGTAGTTAAACATACACAAAAACAAGTATTGATAATTGCTCCTCTTTGTGTAGCTGAACAGACAGTAAAGGAATCTAAAAAGATAAATATCAAAGTTGAATATGCTAGAGAATATAAGGATGAGGATATATTAATCACTAATTATGAGATGGTACACTACTTTAAGGAATCAATCCAAGATAATAAATTCTCAGGAATTGTATTAGATGAATCCTCAATATTGAAACATCAAGATTCAAAAACAAGATCTAAATTAATAGAACTATCTAAACATATCCCTTATAAATTATCTTGTACTGCAACACCAAGTCCAAACGACTTTATGGAATTAGGATCGCAGGCAGAGTTTTTAGGGATAATGGATTCTGTTGAAATGTTAAGTTTATTTTTTACGCATGATGCAAGCCAGACACAAAAATGGAGATTAAAAGGTCATGCGCAAGATGAGTTTTGGAAATGGCTGAGTTCATGGTCAGTATATATTAAAAAACCATCCGATTTAAATTTTTCAGATGATGATTTCATTCTTCCAAATCTATGTATGGAAGAAGTTAAAATTGGTGGTTTCATTGACTGTCAATTTAAGACCATGCAAGACTTGCAAAGAGCAAAAAAGAAAACACTAAAAGAAAGAGTGAAAAAATGCTCACAAATAGTAAACAATAGTCAAGACCAATTCTTAGTCTGGTGTCAAAGAAATGACGAATCAAAAGAGCTACACAGATTAATTCCTGATTCTGTAGAAGTGAAAGGTAGTGATTCAATTGAAGACAAGAAGGATAAAATTATGTCTTTCACAAATGGAAATGTAAGGGTAATGATAACAAAACCAAAGATAGCAGGATTTGGCATGAACTGGCAACATTGTAATAAGATGGCTTTTGTGGGTTTGACAGACTCATACGAACAAATATACCAGGCAATAAGAAGATGCTGGAGATTCGGTCAAAAAAAACAAGTGAATGTCTACTTTGTTGTTCATTCTGTAGAGGGTAGAATATTACAGAACATAAAAAGAAAAGAACGACAATCAGAGATTATGGCTTCAAAGTTAATCAAGCACATGGCTAATTTTCAAAAAAAACAAGTGCTAGAGATGAATAGAGAAAAGGCAATTTATAAAACAAATATGAAAGAAGGGACTAATTGGAAATTATATCTTGGTGATTGTGTAGAAGTGACAAAAAAACTTAAAGATGAAAGTATTGATTATTCAATTTTCTCTCCCCCTTTTGCTAGCCTATACACTTATTCAAATAGCGATAGAGATATGGGGAATAACAAAACATATGAGCAATTTTGGAATCATTTTAATTATTTTATTCCACAGTTGTTTAGGGTGCTTTGTTCTGGAAGACTAGTCTCGGTTCATTGTATGAACTTACCAACTAGTAAGGTTAGGGATGGATATATTGGGATTAGGGATTTTAGGGGAGATATAATAAGAGCATTTCAAAATATGGGTTTTATTTATCATAGTGAGGCTGTAATCTGGAAGGATCCTGTAGTTGCAATGCAACGAACCAAAGCTAGAGGATTATTATGGAAACAAATCAAGAAAGACTCTTCTAAATGCAGACAGGGAATCCCTGATTATTTATTAACTTTCAGGAAACCAGGCGAAAATAAAAAACCCATAGCACATACAGCTGATGAGTTTCCAGTTTCAAAATGGCAACATTATGCATCTCCTTGTTGGACTGATATTAGACAGTCAAATACACTAAATGTAAAATTAGCAAGAGAAAAAAGAGATGAAAGACACATATGCCCATTACAATTAGATTTAATTTTTAGAGCTATTGACTTATGGAGTTCTAAAGGAGATACAATACTATCGCCATTCGTAGGAATTGGGAGCGAGCTATTTGTTGCATTACAAACTGGAAGAAAGGCTATAGGCATAGAACTTAAAGAATCATATTTCAAAATAGCTAGCGAGAATTTATCAATAGCTATGGGGATGAGTAAACTAGATTATGGGAACAACAAGGTAAGAATTAATCCACACATGGCAAAAGGAACTTATGGTAATTCAAAATTGAATGATTTTTAAAAAATGAACTAACGGAGTTAAAATGATAGACAACCAAAACCAAAACCAAAACCAAAACCCAAACCAGGAACAGCACGAATATGAAACACAGATGTATAAACCAATGACTGACGATTATAATACTGTCAGGTTACGTCTTGATCCAACACCCACGCTTGACATGCTCCGGCATAGTTTACTCAGGGAATTCTATAGTGAGAAAGATGAGAAATGGTTGAACCCTAGGAAACTCAGACCAATGCTAACACAAGAGGGAGTGGAAGATTTAATGATAGATCTCTGTGCGAGAATGTCAGTAGACAAGGTACTTGGCAATATCAAAGACATGGAATTCAATAACATCTTAAGAGAGATTGGCGAATCTATCTTAGGGTTTATCATGTTCAACTCTGAGAAATATGAGATACAGGAAGCAGATGTTGAACGTGTGTTCTATATAACAATGCACAGTGTAAGAATATTCTTAAGCAGAGCCAGGGGTGGTGTTGAAAATATCCATATCACGAAACAGATGCAGTACAGGGAAGTCAAGACAGCTAGGGATATGACACAACCACAACAGACACAGGCACCATTTGGTAAGTTTTTCGGTGGTGGTGGTAGGCAATGACAACATGCAACGACTGCAACAGTTATAATAAATGTGGTATAGACAATCTGGCATCGTGCCAGATGTTTCAGGACAAGACTGAACTAGAGGATGATGATGAGGAAGAATGATGCCAAACTGTGAAGGGTGTAAGGAGAATCTGCAAATAGCTTATAATTGGCAGAAAATGGGTTATTGTGTGGCTACAAGTCCATCAAAACCTGAATGTTACCCATTCGGCAGGCACCATTATTCAGTCTGGATAGTAGACGATGAGGGGAGAGAATGACAGAGCTTGAATTTATTATAATGATAGTATTGATTTTCATGGTAATGCCTGTTTTAATGGTATTCTTGTTGATATGGTGGTTATGGAACAACCCTGTAAATGTTCAGATCAGCGAAAAAAAGGAAGGTGTATACTTAAGCAGCGGTGGCAAGTATAGGATTCGTGATGGTAAGCTGTACCCTATATGGAGCTTTTTCACAAAGATAAGCCGGCAATGGTTAGCTTATGATGTAATCATAAGCCATAAGACTATCGAGAAAGCACCATTTAAGCTGTTTGGTGGTGTTTTCACCTTTGGCAAGTCAAAGACTATAAAGAAAGTGTACACTAAGCGATTGGCTGTAGATTACGCAGATATCAAAGATTATCTGATAATCACTGAGGGGTTCCCGATAATCGGCGCAAAACTCACTCTCAAGCTTAAACGTGAAAAATCGCAACTTGTTCCCTGGCTGCCAAAGATAGAAGCTGACAGTAAAGGTGTGACAACAAATACAAGGATGGTCAAGATTGACAACTTACGAGAACAGCTATATGAAACAACCAAGACACCATTAAGCAAAAATGATATGATGCTTAAGGTTGTATTGCCTATGAGCTTAGTCTTGTTGGCTATTGTCCTTATCATATTTTTTCCAAAGATATACGAAGCAGTGATGGCAGGGAGCCAATCAGCCTTCGACCAAAGCAAGAGCGCCGTATTTGATTGGCTGCAACAAAACCCACCACAAGGTTAAAGTTAAACTAGGAGGTAAACTAAAAATGGGATTTTTAGACATGTTGAAAGAACCAGAAAAGAAAGATAATACAGACTATTGCACATGTGATGAGATTTGTCCACATTGTGGCAAACCAAAGAGGAAGAAAAAGTATAATCCAGTGACAGGGTTTCAATAACGAAAAATGGTAAGATCAATCAAGATAACAAAAGTCAATGATAGGCTTTATTATTTAGATTCAGAGATTGAAAACAGAACTTGTCTATCTTATAGGAGCATGATACACAATTTCCATAAGTGGCTCAAGAGGGGATAAAGAACAATGGTAAAAGGAACAGATTATTTGGAAATGCTCAATTTCAAGAGTATAAATATCTTCGGTGCGACAGGTAATATAACATCAATCATAAACATATCTTTGTGGGTTTTAATAATATCCGCTTTGATAGTCATGATTATCAAGTTCATATCACACAGAGTAATGGTTGAAATACTGGAGAAAGTTAAGGGGGGTTATGTTTCAAAGGGTGGCAGATACGCTGTAGTGTATGATAGAAAAAACGATTTGGCATACTTAAGACCAATGTGGGGAAAAGAGAGATTGCCAAACTTTCCAAGTGAAGCGTTCCAAAAAACCAAAGGTGTACCATTCATCGGCATTAAACGGGAACTTAGCCTTATAAAAGTCAACAAATACAGTTACAAGGCAAGCCTGCCGGAACCAGGCACAGCAAAGACAGGCTCTATAAAATACCATGATACACTGAGTTGGATGTTTCTTGAACAGCGCCGGAAATTCCTGAAAAAGATAAGTAAAGAAAACATCTACTATGTTTTAATGGTTATGGCACCAATAATAGTAATCCTGGCAAGTATTGGTATGGTAAGCTGGGTTATTTATGTTCATGCCAGACTAGATGCAAACTATGCCGCATATCTAGGGGAACTATTGAAGATTGCACAAGGAGCGACAGGGAAATGACACCCTTAGAAAGACATAAACATATCAGTTTAATGGGGGAACCACCACAGTATGTTGAATGGTACATAAAAGAAGATGTTGAAAAGCATTACCTTGACAAACAACGAGTGAAGGGTAGTATTGAATGGTTAAAAACAGAGATTAGGAATAGTGATATGGTTCATTATAAATGGTTGCTTCCATTAATAGATGAAGCGTTTAAACAATTTGGATTAAACAAATGAGCAAGAAAAAACATTATCCAAGATGTTGCGGTAAACCAATGCGAAACATCCAAACCAAAGTGAAAGACATACACTATAGCTATATGTTATGTGAAAATTGCGGGAGGAAGATTTTATGACATATCCAAAATCAAAATTTAAGTTATTGATTGAAATTATTGAATCTCCAGAAGGAAAACATTATGTTCAGGTTGATATGGTTGAAAATGATGTAATTATGAAAGAAATAGGACTAGCCATATACACTATGAAACAGATTGAACAGAAGTTAATTGATAGGCAATGGGATAAAGAAGAGGGATATGAGATTGTTCAATAAAGAGTTACTTGCAGCCATGATACTGGGATCATTATTTGGATTGGTGTTAGGTATATTGTTGAC
>JAUWIS010000062.1 GCA_030605245.1 Methanobacteriota archaeon
TATCATTAATTAGTAATTTCTCTGCTTTTAAAAGTTCTTCTTTAGGACGAAAAATCTTTGGATTTTCAAAGAGGTCTATCTTTATTTGATACTTTTGTATTGAATCTTGAACCGATAACAACACTTTTTTAACCCTGTTTTCATACTGTTTGGGGACCAAAATTCTTTTTATAAACGCCGATGGAATTGGCTTGCTGTTTTTATTGTTGATCCCATAAAATACAGTAAATTCTGATGAACGAAATTTATTTTTCTCCTCATAATTATCATCTTTATCGTTTGGTACACTAAATATATCATTCCACTTAAACTCTCTATAAATTTTTTTAGAAAAACTTGAGAAATAATTTGATGCCAGATTTTGTTCACTTGTGGTCCAGTATATCTTATCACTATCAAGAAATTCACTTAATTTCATCTCAAGGATACAAGCAACTCCGTAGTTATCGTCATCCTTTTCTGCAGCTGTAAGCAGAGCATTTCGTTGGAATGCACAAAATGTATCATTTAAGGGATTCCAGAAGAAACCGATACATTCATGTATTTTTTTCTGCTTAATATCAAAATTGTACAGAAGTTTTTGAGATAATTTCAAGGATACATCGCGCTTTGCTTGAACCTCTTGTCCTGAGAGATCTTCTGTATCTTTGCCTACCTCTTCTCTGCATTTAATTCCTTCATCATGTATAATGCTTTTCAAGTTTAGTAGAGGGACAAGATAATAAACATTAACTTCATTTTCATCAGCTTCCAGCAACTTATAAAGACTTTTTCTTCTATCTTTTAAAGATGGAGTAGCTAAAAAATCTAAAAGCTCTTTTCCAAGATTATCCACACTGCTCACCTTCAGGGAAAAGCGGTAATTGATAAGAGCTATCATTATTTCTTTTTGAATCTATCAAAAAAGCATATAGTTTTTCAATGTTGGCTTTTCCTATAACGCCAGATTCTATCAAACACGGTAAACTTTTAATATTTTCTTGTTGTAATGTTTCTATAACTTTCTTCAGATAGCGGGCTTGAATACCGGATCTTTTTGATAAATCTTTTATACTCAAATATTGGGATTTGACAATATTACTAAGTTTTTCAAACAAGATATCACTTGCATCTGGATCAAAATCATAAACTTCCACATTTATATCCGTAAGGTTTGATAAGTAGTCTCGCATTATTTTTTTTATTTTTTCTATGGGTATCTTACCATTCATCGCCCCCATCCATGGGAAAGCAACAGATTTAATACCTATATCTCGGTATCTACTAACAAATTCCTTTAAACAATTTTCTATCCATTCGACTTTAGATGGGTGCTTCCAATCTTTTTTTATAGCAAAGTTTAAAATCCAAGTTTCTCCATTCCGATATGGTAATATCCTCCCAGGTTGAAGTTCTCCATTTTTACAAGCATCTTGATATTCTTTAAACATTTTTGGGTAGCGCCTTCTAAATTCTAAAGCGAGTCCTTTCCCCATAACACCAACACAATTAACAGTATTTACAAGTGCCTGTGCTTTTGAGTTAAACATGTTCCCTCTGATTTCTTTATATGGCATGCCAAATCTCCTCAGTCTCAGCATTATATGTTTAATGGGCATTCATAATAGTGCCTCTTAGTAATGCCCTTCTCTTTGGTGTTATAATCTCTTTGATTATTTATATATTTTTCTACCTTTTTCTTTATCCGCAACTGACTATTTTTATCCAATTTTTGGAAATCTTTATAGAACTCCTTGGTTGGAAGAATTTTATAGCGCATCCCAATCAACA
The DNA here is from genome assembly GCA_030605245.1 of Methanobacteriota archaeon. GTDB lineage: Archaea > Thermoplasmatota > JASEFT01 > JASEFT01 > JAUWIS01 > JAUWIS01. The sequence continues at coordinate 1,771 of JAUWIS010000062.1, forward strand.
AACTCACGTTGTTTTATCTGCTCTTTTGCCTTTTTATAAGAATCCATAAACTCTTTATTCCCCATCAACTCTATAGATTCTACTATTGTGTCAAATTCATCTTTTACCCTTACCAGATCCACTATTGCCTGCTTGTTTACGCTTACAGTTTCCATAGTGTAATATATTATGTTTTCAATATATAAACCTGTTGGATAAGAATATTGGACAAGTTTTAAAACTAAAAAACATATTTTCCATTTATGAAGCCTGGCATAGCATTCATCAGGGGAATAGGCAGGTGCATTTCAGGGTGAAAAAACACAGGAAAAGGGTGCATAAAAACTATTCGCGTAAACGTTATATTTTTAATACCAGCAAAGCCATGTAGGAATGAAAAAAATGGAAGATATGAATGAGTTATCTGAAATTGCTGAAACGCAATACAAAGTGAAAGATGATAAACAACATATAATCAATAATCCCTTGTGAACTTCGTGCATCTAAATGAAATTCAAAAAATTAACAATAGAGAATGTCGAACATTCAGTATCAAAAAATGCTACAGGAACCTATTTTTTAGCAAAGAATGTCAATAGCGATATTCATTTGAAATATATTGGACGGTCAGATACACGACTCAGGGAAAGACTTTTGAATCATGTTAAAATCGGCAAATATACTCATTTTTCTTTCCAATTAACCAATACTATTTATGAAGCTTATAGAATCGAATGTAGGGAGTGGCACAATGCAATTGATTTAGATAATAAAATACATCCAAAAAAGCCTAAAAATTTAAACTATAGATGTCCTTATTGTAGAAAAAACAAAGGGGGTTACAAAGAATGGACGATAAGCAGCAAAAAATAGTCTCGGATGAAGGATTTATAGATAGTATAAGGGATCTCGGCCTCACCACGACCGATACTGTAAATGAATTTGTAGACAACAGCTTAGATGCGAATGCTGAGTCTGTGTGGATAACTGTCAAAGAAGAAAAAGGAAAAATAATCATGATCATTGAGGACGATGGAGAAGGTATCTCTCCAAATGAAATAACAAAGGCTTTAGCATTTGGAGGGAGAACTACTCTTCAAAGAACTGTTACCGGCAAATTTGGATGGGGGTTGTCATCTGGTGCGTGTTGTCAATCTTCAAGGACAGAAGTATACTCTAAGAGAAAAGAAGATGATTTTTATTATAATTATATAGACCTTGACGAATTAAAAAATTCAGCAGGTTATTTGCCAGCTACTATTAAGAAATCCCCATTCAAAGAATATAAGAAACTCAATTTAAATGAATCTGTTGAATCAGGTACCGTGCTGATTTTAAAACATCTGGATCGACCTGATAGAAAAAAAATGAAATCTTTGGTTGAGCTTTTAAAAGAAAATTTAGCTATAGTTCAGCGAAAGTTTTTATTTTCAGGAAAACCTATTTATCTCAATGGCGAAAACATCAAATTCCATGATCCTCTAATGCTGATGGATGGATTTGATGGTATTAAAGAATGTGGAAAGGGTGAGAAGTATGGGGAAATAGAACCCATTGTTTTTGCGAATATAAAAGATGATAGGGGTAATCCAGCTAAAATAGAAATAAAAATTTCAAAACTACCTGTAAAAACCATCATGGAAAAAAAACTTCAGAGAAAATCCCCATTTAATATAAGTACAGACAATCAGGGGTTTTATATAATGAGACATGGTAGACAAATTGCTGCTGGTCAAACACTCCATTTATTTACAAGGCATCCCCAATTAAATTATTTTAGAGCCGAAATATCTTTTTCCCCATCCCTGGATAAAAAATTCGGCATTCAAACAAATAAAAGTAGATTTTCATTAGATGACGATCTACGGCAGGAGTTGGAGAAGAGATTAAAAAATATAATTTCTCAAATTAGGGGCGATATAAAGGAAGATCAACAAGAATTTGAAGAAGAACAGATTAAAGTCAAAATTGAAAGACCTACAATATCAGAAGAGATTGCAGATAAAGCGCGAAAAAAATTGAAACCTAGTGGTTATAAACCAACAAAAAAAGAAGAAGAAAATGTAAAAAAAGAATTAGAAAAAGAAAAGAAAGAAGAAATAAAGAGAATAAAAGAAAGTCCAGAGATAGCAGAGGATCAGAAGGATAAAAGGATTAAACAGATAGAGATGGCATTTCAAAGGGAGAGGATTTTCCACAAAGTGATAGATATTATAGGAACGGGAGAATTTTATCGAATGAAGCATAAAGGAAAGAGGATTGACGTTATTATAAATCAAGGTCATGAATTTTACAAAAAAATTTATGAACGAGCAACTCAAGATCCAAGAATGCAAATTCTTTTAGATTTATTTTTGTTTACATTAGTATTAGCAGAGGATATTTATTTTGATAATGAGGAGGTTAAAAGTTTTTATAATACTCAAAGACGGGAATGGTCTGCAATAATGTCTACCTTTTTAGAGGAAGCTGAGAAGGAGTTAGAGGAGAAATAAAATTACATGATAAAGGTAATACCTAACAAAAACATTTCGATTTGAGCGGGTCAGCGACTCCTCGGAAAACTTCGTTTTCCTTGCCTCGCCTTCGGGCTTCGGCGACGCACTATCTTTATAACTTTGTATTCCATTTTTGTTTTTTATATAACTTTTTATTATCAAAAAAGGATAAAAATATCAAAAATTAGTATCGTTATCTTTTTAACTCCTGAACACTTTTATCTATTCATGAAAATTGGTTCTGTTGTCTCAGGCTCTGTTCTGAAAGGCATTGATGCAAAACTTGAGCTTGAGAATCCTGAGGAGTTAAAGGTCGGCTACCCTGTTATTGTTGAAGGAAAAAAATATGATTTTTACTGCATTGTTAAAGATATATATAACCCGCCTGTTGAGATTGTTGAAAGAATCGCAGGCTCAGGATTACATGACACTGTTCCATTATCAGGACACAACCCTACTTCTGTTTTCTCAAAGGCATCCCTGAAACCGATACAGCTCATAGATGAAAACGGGAAACTTTTTGAACCTGAAACAATACCGTCTTATCTTTCAAATGTTAGAACAGCAGGGAAGGAGGATGTGAACAAGATTTACAGAATCACTGAGCATACTATGAATGTTGGAACATTAAGGGGTGTCCCAGAATTTGAGATACCATTGGATTACAAAAAACTGACTGAGAAACCATTTGCAATTTTTGGGAGGACAGGTATGGGAAAAAGTATACTATGCAAAATCGTTTGTAATTCAATCCTATCAAAGGATGTTTCTTCTGTTTTCATTTTTGACATGCATTCAGAGTATGGTACATTCTCAAAATCAGATAATACACCAGGACTAAAATTTTTCTTTCCTGAGAAGGTAGAGATGTTTACACTGGACCCTTCTAACAGGGAGGCGAAACCATTACTCATAGATTCAACCAACATCAGGCCTGAGGATATTATTGTTGCATTCCAGGATTTGAGTTCTCCTATGATAGATACATTGTACATAATTAACAATAAAAGAAAAAAGGATTTAATATCTGAAATAAGGGAAGCAACAATAGAAAAATATCCATCGATTCATCCGTCAGCGCTTCAGGCATTGCAAAGGAGAATAATGAGATTGAACAGGTTTGGTTTTGTTATAGAAGGAAAAGATACATTCAACCAGATGATAACATTGATAAAAAATGGGAAATCTATCGTGCTTGATTTCGGGAAATATGGCAGGGATCCTATGTCTTATCTTTTCATCGCGAATATTATTGCAAGAAGATTGTATAATGAGTATTCTGAAAAATCTGAAAAGGAATATCCTAGACTTGTTTTGTTTCTTGAGGAAGCACATAAATTTCTTGCACCAGAGATAGCATCCTATACAATTTTTGACAGACTTGCCAGGGAAACAAGAAAATTTAATCTTATACTATCACTGATAGATCA
>JAUWIS010000033.1 GCA_030605245.1 Methanobacteriota archaeon
AATCCCTAACTACCTCTTTTTGAACCCACGGCCTCCGCCTCTGTTGTCCGCAGAGCAAACTGTAGAGAGATGGAGTTTGCTCCAGCAAATTGCGAAGACGGCGATCTTCCACTGATCTATGGGCCCGCGTATTCTATGTATCGTTAATGGTATATGTAAAAGGATATATAGATTTAATGATTTCACAACATAACATTAAAGTAAGAATAATGAGATATCCTATCAAATGATAAAAAGAATAGAAACAGGGATATCAGGACTGGATGAATTAATACAGGGAGGTTTTCCAGAATCATCAGTAATATATATTGCCGGTGATGCAGGGACAGGGAAAACAACCTTGGGGATGCAATTCCTGTTCCATGGCGCAAAAAAAGGGGAAAAAGGATTGTATGTTACAGGTATATCTGAAGCTATAACAAACATAAAAAAGTTCATGTCAAACTACTCTTTTTATGATGAGAAATATATAGAGGATGGAACCATAAATTTTTGGGATCTTGCAACCGTAATAACACCTGATTTTCCTGAGAGAGGGTTAAAAAACATTGATGCCATCACCAGGGATGTGAAACCAAAAAGGGTGATTATAGATCCATTACCTGAATCATATTTGTTTAACTCTGTTCTGGATTACAGAAGGTTTCTTTATAAATTGTTTGGGATTTTAAAAAATCTGGATACATGTGTCGTGGCTATAGGTGAAAAAAGAAATACTTTGGGTATAGAGAGCTACATGACCGATGGCGCCATTCAGCTTTCTTTGAAACCGCTGGAAAATCCCCTTATGTACAGAAATTTAGTGCAGATAAAAAAGATGAGGGGGACAAATCATACAAAGGAAATTTTGGCTATGGAAATAACAGAGGATGGATTAAAAATTTTTAGGGTTGGAAGAGTTCTATAGTAAGATTAAATATTACCAAACACATTACTAAAGATTTGCTAAGAATAGGGGGGCCCGTAGCTTAGCCTGGTGGAGCGCCCGGCTGATAACAGCCTTTTCTCTTTTCTTTACAAGAAAAGAGAAAATGTCTGGCGAAAAGAGAAAAGAATGGCGGTTGCTTTGCAACCGCCTATGCCTACTCCCAGTAGGAAGTTTTTCTTTTTTTCCGCCAACGCTTTTCTTCTTTTTTTACAAAAAGAAGAAAAGGATGAACGGATACCGGGAGGTCAGGAGTCCAAATCTCCTCGGGCCCATTTTCACGAGTGAGTGAAAGGAATGAGTGAAAATGCGAGGGATTTCAGTTAGGAAATTCCGAAGCATTTTTGTTTTATCCTCTTTTGCATAATTTTATAGAATTCAACATCAGTATGTCAACTATTAGAAAAGAAAAAAACAGGATTATGCCAATTCTAAGTGAGCCATAATTTGTGGCGCTTGACCAGAAAAAAAGGAAGCAGACCAATACCTGAAAGATAAGTGCAAGAAGCACGGTACATAATTCAATTTTTGTTTTATTCATGTTATCACATCGGAAACGGTATTATTAATATTTCAGGTAATATGATTATGGTAAGCAGAGTCAAAATATAAATAACAATTGCGGGTATTATCGGCATCAGAAAATCATCATCAACTTTTTTGGTTTTTATTCGCTCAGCACCAACCGCAAGTAAAGCAGTAAACAATGCAATATACATAGAATAATTAAATATGAAAAATATGCAAAAACAAACAGTGATACCAGTTAGCACAGATAAGACATGATTTTTATCTCTGATCTCCCCGATTAATGGGTCAGCAATGCACACTATGAGAATACAGGGTCCTGCTATCTGCTGAGGAAAAAAAAGAAGAAGTGCGGATATGCTTATGCCGAACCAGATGTACGCGCCAATCCTGCCTGCTTCATAGGATCTGAATGGAAAAAGAAAACCTCTGTCCAGTTTGCAGGTTAATCGCAGAACCTCAACAACTACTGTAGAGATAAGGATTGTAAGTACTACAACAATTTTTAGGATATGAATCCACAAAACATTATCAGGGTAAAGATAGTATACAAGGGCACAGGCACCACTTACATGAATCATCCTTCTAAACCAGTGAGAGCTTGGTTTGATATCATCTGCTTTCATCATTTTTGTCATCCTTTTTATAAGATTTAAATATATGGATATGATAAAATATATCTTATATATTGACATTATACATTTGGTCACAAAGTTTGAATAGCAAACTTGGATAGGAATTTGTGAAACAAATTCCTCTCGCTCGAAAAAATTTCTGAAAGAAATTTTTGCTCTCTGTGGGGAAAAACTTTGTTTTTCCCCACGCTCGCAAATTTTTTGCGTAGCAAAAAATTTGCTCGTGCATAGGAAAACCAAGATTTTCCTATTCTCTCGAGATTGCCAATGCAATCTCTCGATGCGGGGGTAGCCAAGCCTGGTCAAAAGCCCTTTCTCTTTTCTTGTTCAAGAAAAGAGAAAGCGACTTGCGGAAAGAGAAAAGAATGGCAATTTGCCAAGGGCAAATCGCTAGACCAACTGAAAAGTCAGTTATTCTTTTTCTTTGACCGCCAGATGACTTTCTTTTTCTTTAGAAAAAGAAAGGGGCTGGTCAACGGCTACAGACTCAAGATTTTTATCCTGATAGTGATAAAAATACAAAATCTCTGATTAGGGCAATCTGTTCCAGAAGTGGTTCACCGGTTCGAATCAGCCTTTTTCTTTTCTCTAAGAGAGAAAAGAAAAATGTCTGGCGAAAAAGAAAAGAGAGGAGGGGTTGCATAGCAACTCCTCAATTCTCTTTCTTGAACGCTAGGGCTGTTGAAAATCCGGTCCCCCGCATTTTTGCGAACGAGCATTAGCGAGTAAGCAAAAATACGAGGAATTTACAAATGAAACAAGTAAATTCCGAAGTATTCACAAATTTGCATAGCAAATTTGTGTAAATTATAAGCGAAGGAGTAAAAATAGGAGAAATATATACTATAGCCTCTTTTAATGCAAACTTATAAGATAAAATAATGTGTTTAATCTTTTTATGATTGATGTTCAGGAAAGAAAACCCAAGCACGCATTCAAACTGACAAGGGTTGGTGTAATCGGCATAAAAAAACTGGTGTCTGTTGAAAGAGGTGGTAAGACAACAATACTCGCACCAATAATCGATGCGTTTGTTGATCTGCCTTCAACAAAAAAAGGCTCCCATATGTCACGTAATCTTGAGGCAATCAATGAGATAATTGATAACTCTGTCAGAAAACCTGTTAAAGGAATTGAAAACCTTTGCGCATGTATTGCAAAAAACTTGTTAGACAAGCACACCTATGCGAACTATGCTGAGGTTGGCATGAAATCGGATTATTTCATGGAAAGGAAACTGCCATCAGGAAATAAAACTATGGAAAACTATGAAATAATTGGGAAAGCGGCAGTTAAAAGAAATAAGGAAGTAAAAAAATCTGTTGGCGTGAAGGTTGTAGGGATGGCAGCATGTCCCTGTGCAGCCGAAACAGTGAGATCAATTTTGAAATCAAAAAAATCTGGGATTACACATAATCAAAGAAACATTACATCACTCATGATTGAGGTCCCTGAAAAATATGATGTTGAAGCACATGATTTGATAAAGATTGTTGAGTCCTCATTTTCATCCCCAACATATGAAACACTTAAAAGAAATGATGAGGCAAGAATTGTTATAAATGCGCATAAAAACCCGAAATTTGTTGAGGACATAGTTAGAGAAGTCCTTTCAAAGGTTCTTGAGAAATATAAAAAGCTACCTGGTGATGTTCTTGTAACTGTTAGATCTGAGTCTGAGGAATCAATACACAAACACAACGCATTTGCTGAGCGTGTTACAACACTTGGTGAGTTGAGGGAATGAAAAAATATGATATTATAGAGCATACTGCGGACATAGGAATAAAAGCGTATGGTAAAAATTTGTCTGAATGTTTTGAGAATGCTGCTGTTGGGATGTTTGACATAATATCGGATACAAAAAAGATAAAACCTGTTGGCGAGTATGAAATCATGCTTAAATCTGATACTGTTGAGGAACTGCTTGTTGACTGGCTCTCAAAACTTCTCACAGTTTCTGATATTAACAATTTTTTATTTGGAAAGTTTGATGTATCTGTTGATGAAGAAAAATGTGAGTTAAATGCAAGGGTTTATGGTGAAAATTTTGATTCTGAACGACATACTGTTGGCAAGGAAATAAAAGCAGTAACCTATCATATACTTGAGGCCAACAAAGAAGATGGTTATGTTCAGGTGCTTTTTGACATATAAACTATACTAATTCTACTGTGAGTTTCTTCTTCTCAGGATAAATTAGCAGTTCCGCCCCCATCCTCAGTTTCAGGAATTTTGCAATTTTAGCAGGAATCCTTATTACCAGCGAGTTTCCTGATTTCACAACTTTTACCTTTTCAGCCAATCCCCATAACCCTTTTTTCTTTGCTTTTTCTTCTATCTCCTTCATCGTTTCGCTACTGACAAATGATTCACCACATTTAGTGCATATCTCTGCTTTAAACCTACCTAAAACTACACCAAACATCTCCTCTTCAATCTTTCCTTCCTTTAGATTTCCCCTGTTACATATCGGACATTTTTTCATATTACCACCTTGGTTTTACAGTTATCACATAGATGATTTCACCTATTTTTTTATATACCACCTCAAAGTATGAATATGAGGACACAATTTTGTCATCCTGAATATATTTTCTTCCTTTGATAACTCCAGTTTCAACCTCTTTTTTAGATATGCCTCTTTCAACCATTCTAAATCGTGCATGTTTTGAGTATCTAAACTTTAACATATGATACGGGTATTACATGTATTACTTGTTATTTAAAATTTTCTATGATAGAATTTAATAGGAATAAAACCTATCTAATTTTATGACATGGCAGGGAAAATTGAAAAAGATTGATGATTACAGGTATGAGATACCCTCAGACTACAAGGGCGCAAAAGGAGATCTGAAAATGAGAACATCAGGTCTTATTTATGCATCCGAGAAAATGATTGAAAACATAAAAAATGATAATGCATCTGAGCAGGTGGCAAATGTTGCAACACTTCCAGGTATTGTTGGGAAATCAATGGCGATGCCCGATATACACTGGGGCTATGGTTTCCCGATAGGCGGTGTAGCGGCTTTTGATGCTGAAAACGGTGTAATATCACCCGGTGGTGTAGGCTATGACATCAACTGCGGGGTCAGACTTGTAAAAACAAATCTTACAGTTAAGGATGTTTCTCCAAAAATAAAGGAAATTGTTGATACAATGTTTAGAAATGTCCCATCAGGTGTTGGCTCGCGCGGGAAAATAAAACTAAACATTGATCAATTAAATGATGTTCTAAAGAATGGTGCGGGATGGGCTGTGAACAATGGTTATGGATGGAAGGAGGATTTGGAATATTTAGAAGAAAACGGCTGCATGAAAAACGCAGACCCTTCAAGGGTAAGTTCTTTTGCCAAACAGAGGGGTATGCCTCAGCTTGGGAGTCTCGGGGCAGGAAACCATTTTCTTGAAATAGACCGGGTTGATGAAATCTATGATGAAAAAACAGCAAAAATCTTCGGTATAGAGCACAAGGATCAAATCATGGTTCTTATTCATACAGGTTCGCGTGGATGCGGTCATCAGATATGCACAGACAATTTAAAGGAAATGGAAAAAGCAGTAAAAAAATACAACATCAATCTCCCTGACAGGCAGCTTGCATGCGCACCCGTAAACTCACCTGAAGCAGAAAACTATATCAAAGCAATGGCCTGTGGTGCAAACTATGGATTTACAAACCGTCAGATGATTGTTCACTGGGTGAGGGAAAGCTTTGAATCTGTTTTTAATCAATCAGCAGAAGATCTTGACATGCATATCGTTTATGGATTATGCCATAACATAGCAAAGCTTGAGGAACACATTTTTGAAGGAAAAAGAAGAAATCTCTGGGTTCACAGGAAAGGCGCAACAAGGGCGTTCCCAGCAGGGCATCCTGACATACCAAGTAAATACAGAAGTGTTGGTCAGCCTGTTCTTATACCGGGTGATATGGGAACAGCAAGCTATGTTCTTGTAGGAACAGAAAAAGGGATGCAGGAAACATTTGGTAGTACATGCCATGGCGCAGGCAGGGTAATGTCAAGGAGCGCAGCATTAAGAAAATGGAGAGTTGATGACATACAAATGGAAATGGATAAAAAAGGTATTTATGTGCATTCAGCATCAAAAAAGGTTTTGATTGAGGAAGCGCCAGATGCATACAAGAATGTTGATGATGTTGTGAATACAACGGATGGCGCAGGCATATCATTGAAGGTAGCGAGACTGAAACCACTTGGTGTTGTGAAAGGGTAAAGGATGAAACTCGGTATTCTTTTTTCTGGTGGTAAAGATTCTTTTCTTGCAATGCTAAAAATGATGAAGGAGCATGAGATAGCATGTCTTATATCAGTTATTTCTACTAACAGGGAAAGCTACATGTTCCATGTTCCGGGGATAGAGTTTGTTGATTATAGCGCAAAAGCGCTTGGTCTGGCTTTGATAAAACAGGAGACAAAGGGGGAAAAAGAAAAAGAGTTAAAGGATCTGGAAAATGTGATTAAAAAGGCAGTGGAGAAACATAAGATTGATGGTATTGTATCAGGTGCTATAGCATCAAATTATCAGGCAAGCAGAATCCAGAAAATTTGTGACAAACTTGGTGTAAAATGTTTTAATCCTTTATGGCAGAAAAACCAGATTGATGTTTTGAATGGGATTGTTGAAAAAAAAATAAAGGTTATCATAATAGGTGTAGCAGGTTATCCTCTGGATGAATCATGGCTTGGCAGGAGGATAGATAAAAGATTCATAAAGGATGTTTTGTTGCTTGAAAAAAAATATAAAATCAACCCTGCTGGCGAAGGCGGCGAGTTTGAAACAATGGTGATTGATAGTCCTGTTCATAAATACTCATTAAAAATTGTTGAGGCGAAAAAACATTTCTCAAAAAATTATGGGGTTTATGAAATAAAAAAAGTGGAATTAGAAAAAAAGCAGGGTGTGTAAAAAGTGTGAACTTATTGAATGATTTACTATTGTTTTCTTTTACCCTGATTTTGGGGGGTGGGATAGTTTTTTGATGAAGGATTAAAGGAGGTTGAGAGTTCATAAAATACTATTTTTGGTGTTTTTTTCCTTTGTTATCTTTTTTTTACACTTTTTTTCTTCCTCTTTACTTTCTTTCTATTAGTTCATTTTCCTTCAGATAGGCAGAATACATCTCTGAGCATTTAAATATATCATTGCTGTTGAGCAGGCATTATTGTTTAAAAACAGGCATCGTTGCAAGGCATCCATGCTAATGTGTGTCAGAAAAACTATTTAAAGGAATACAACCTTCCATCTTTTTACATTCAAGTAAAAAATGGGGTGACTGTTGTGCAACGGTCGCACAACTTTGACCTATAACAGAGCAGGGGGAGAATGAGATGCCGAAAAAGAAAACAGAAAACAAAAGTAATGATGATGTCAACAGTATTTTGCTGGGTAAAAGGGTTAAAGTCAAGTACAGGGATGAGAATGATATTAGAAGCATAACTGGTGTAGTAAAGGCTGTAAATGGTACTTATCTTGTTTTAAAGAGGGATATGGGTGCTGACACACTTTTTAATCATTCTGTTATTGATAGAATCCAGTTAGTAGAAGATGAAGAGTTAAAAATTGATGGTCATCAAAATGTTATTGATGATAAAAAGAAAAATTTTGGAGGAAGATAAAATGAAAGGTAAACAGGTTTTTAGAATATACGCCACAACATTTCTGATAGTAATGCTTCTATGCCCAGGTTTCGGGATGCTGAACATCTCAACACAAATCATAGGAACCACAACAGCAGACTATGTTGATGCAAGCCATGATGCAAATGAAAGTGACGTAGAAGAAGACCCGCTGGTGCTGGGGTGGAGT
>JAUWIS010000095.1 GCA_030605245.1 Methanobacteriota archaeon
AGTGTTGTTGCAGGTATGCTGTGGACATACATATCTCCAGAAGTAGCTTTTGTTTTCGGCGCAGGAATGGCATTTGTTTCTGTTGTGATGCTGGGGCTGTTAAAATGATTTATTTGACTCACCGAAAACTATATATCCCCACCTCACCTATAACTTTTTGAGGGGCGAATATGGTTAAAAACTTAAAGAAAATATTGAGTATCTTGTGTGTGGTGTTGATGACTGCCACTGTTTTCTCGGCAGTAGTGACAAATGTTTTGGCTGATGAAAATAATGGGGAAGAAAAGACGTTTGTGTCTTTGAACCCATGTGTCGCAACAAATGGGAATATCCATATTGTTTGGCAGGAGAATCTAACAGGAAACTATGAAATCTATGTTGTGAATGATGCACAACACAACTATGAGGTTACCCTGACAGAAGCGATAGAAGAACTAAGCGTTTTTGATGATAAGGATTCTCAGAAAGCATTAGAAAATCTAAATGATGCATTGAATGATTGTTTAGAGCAGGACTATAAACACTCAATAGATAATGTTCATGCTGCAGTAAAGAATTTGGAGAAAGCAGAAAACACAGAACTAATCAATACACTGGTTGATGCAGTGAGAGATTTTGCCAAGGCAAATATACTGTATGCAGAAGATTATCTGACATTCAACAACTCCTATATTCAGGAAGCCTACAATAAATATTATCTTGCAATAGAAAAATACAATAATGGAAATTATGATGCTGCAATAAAACAGTTTAAAAACTCTTATCTAAAACTATTAGAAGCATACGAAGAAAACGATGAAACATATGTTGGTGTTGATTTTGGAAAAATGGTTAGGATTAGTTACACGGATTACGACTCCGTTAATCCTCAAATCTTTTTGAATGGAACCATAAATGTTTGCTGGGAGGAAATCATCGGGGATGAAACGCATGTATATTTTGCTAGGTCATCTAACAATGGGATAACATGGTGGTATTTTGATGCAACAGAGTACGCCTACACATACCTATACTATGCAGGTATCAATCCTGATCTGCTGAGCAGAGAAAACAAGCTTCTGATTACAAAAACTTTGGAGAGAATATTAATTATAGATAGATGTCATTATTTCTATGTACCGATAATCAGGGATGGCTTTGGAATTAAGGATAGAAGGGTTTATTCACCAATAGATGACCCCTATCTCGCAGTACATGAGTATAAAGAACCAATACATATTGGTGATAAAAAGATACATATAATATGTGGCGGTGGAGGAGGTGGTGGTGACCCAGTAAAAGCACCAGATTTAATAGTTACCGATATTTTCTTCTCAAACGACCAGCCGATAGAAGGAGAGACAAATACAATATATGCTACTGTTGAGAATGTTGGCACCGCCAGTGTATCAGGATTAAGTAATAGCATTATTAATAGATTTTCAGTTGGTAGTACAACAAGTGATGCAGGATTTACATCACTTACAACCGGTGGGACAATGACCTTATCAGCAGATTGGGTTGCATTACCAGGAAATCAAAAAATAACAGTCTCAACAGACTTCACTAACATAGTATCTGAGGGGGTTGAGGGGAACAATATTTTAGAGAAATTACTTTATGTGCGATATATCTGGATGAATCTGGGAAACTATTTTGATTTTGAAACATTACAGCAAAATGAAACAACTACTCAGTCCTTCCAGTATGATGCAAAAATCTTAGATATAAGCCCTGACAAAGTAATGAAAATTAATGAAACATATTCTCAAGATAATGTAACAATATCCTTCATAAGTATTGTTGATCTTAAAACAAGAAAGCATCTTAGAACAGGAAGTAGTAGTTATAGTAGTTGGTTATGGCTCAACAATAATGATGTTAACGGAGGCTCTATTCAATTGGCTGATAAAACATTTTCTCTAATAGGCACCACAGCAGATTATTATATGTTTTATTATTCTGAGCCATCAGGTAATGAATCAACATTGTATTACAGCAAAAGCAATAACATGCTTGCAAAAACCGAAGATACTCTAATTATCAATGGAGATACAATTAATTCAGCAACAGATTATACTGCATCAGGGAATGCTCCACTTGCAACTAAATCTACTCCAACTACAGAGACAACATCCGATACAACCACTGCAACAACCACAACAGCAAAATCTGGTAGCACTATTTTGTTTTCTGATAATTTTGATGATGGAAATGCGGATGGGTGGACAGTTTCAGGAGGGCATAATGGCATGCCATATTGGCATGTAACATCTTATAGAAAATACAGTGGTTCGTACAGTTTGGTGTTCAACGATGAAAAGTCACATAACTATATTAATAGATCATCAGGTGCAAGTAGATCATATGGCTCAGCAGAGTTTTCTGTGGATTTATCATCAGTATCAACTGCAACATTGGAATATTACGACTGGTACGAAGTTGAGGATTTGGGTTATGACAACTATGATTGCATGTATGTTAAGATAAGTACGGATGGGGGAAGTACTTGGACAGAATTAAGGGAGAGGGACTGTGGAGACGGAAACCAGAAAACTTGGACCAAGCAAACTATAGGTATTTCCTCATACACTGGTCAGGTGGTAAAAATCAGGTTTTATTTTGATTCTCGTGATGAATGGTATAACAACTACGAAGGCTGGTATATTGATGATGTTGTGGTAACAAGTATAGATGTAAGTACAGTACTTACAAGTGATGGAACTCATAGTGATACAGGTTCTAAGTTCAACGGCGATGGTACATATATAACAGATGGTGACATTCTCTCTTGTGATGTTGTAGGGCAGTCAGATTATTATTACAATGACAATGACTACATAATATTTGACTCAGGTTCGGTCACGGTAACAGAAATAAGGCTTGATTATCTTATATACAAGGATAGAACAGCTGATCTAGATATTAGGTTAGAATGGAGCAACACTGGGGGAACTACGTGGACGACGATAAGTACGATTACCCACCCTGTTGACACAACTGTATCTAACAACCCCACATCATATGTGTGGTCATTCGCGGCGAAAAATGGTTTATTTAAAGCGGTCTATGCACCAGGTTCAATAGATTTGTATTATGGTACAATTACTTATATAGAGATAACTTGGAGCGGCGAATCATGTGAGTATAGTTTTGTTCCACCATACTGTTCAGATGGAGACTGGAACTATACCAGTGGATGGGGTAGCTCTAAGGAAGAAGCTGATAGTGACGCTAGTGCTTCTGCAGGTACGGAATATAACAAGGCAGGTGTGTATGTTGAGGAGGGGGTAGGTAGGGGTATTGCGCAAGCATCTGCTACGCTTTTAGGTCCTCAAAATGGATATTTTACTCCCACATCTTCTGGGAAATATAAGGTAACAATGGTTTTTTCTCTTAAAGGGAGAGCAGTAACTGAATCTGGTATATCTTGGTTTTTAGGATCAGGAACAGCTGTTGGAAAAATTACTCTGACAAATAAAATTTACGAATCAGCGACAGGGGATTGTGTAAAGTCAAAGGAAAAAGATATTTACAGTTGGACTTCGATATCAATGTACAACCATAATAAGGAATGGGACGACACGAGTTATAATATGACTTTTTCTGTTGAGCTTTCTGCCGGTAAATCATATTACTTTACTTCTGAACTTTACACAGAACAGAAGGCTGGTGTTGTCGGTAAAGCTACACACGCTTCTTCCTGCTCAATTTTGACTGCCACTCTCTCCTCTGTTGTCATCGCAGGATGAACATATGAAAACTAAAAATTTATACGATGTTGTCTGGATCGCTGCATCTCTGGGAATAATACTTACAGGACTTTTTGGGGCTATGGCCAGTTATGTCTTTCTAGCAGAATTGTTACCATTAGGGGGAGTATTGTTTTTGGCTTATCTTATCTATAATGAAATAAAGAGAGATAGAGCATTGGAAAAGGAAAAATTAAAAAGAGGACACATACATGCACTCATCCTCTGTGCTGTTCTCATAATTGTTGGAGGAATATTTCAAATTCCTTGTTTTTTTTCTTTTTTTTGGTTCCCTATTATAGGGAGATTATTAATTTTTGGGGCAGTGCTTCCTGCAACATTTTATCTAATAGCATATTTTATAATTAATTGTGTGAGGCGGTGATAAATTATGAGATTTCTCAACGACTACGAGGGCTGGTATATTGATGATGTTGTGGTGTATTCTGGGGAAAGTAGTGGAATAGGCCCTTTTGTGCCGCCGTATTATTCAGGTGGCGGCTGGGATGATGATACTAAT
>JAUWIS010000159.1 GCA_030605245.1 Methanobacteriota archaeon
AACATCACATCTTCAATTCTGTCCTTTCTGTGGTAAAAAACTTCAACCGGGTTGGCAGGTTTGCGGATACTGTGGAAAAAAACTAAAAGGAGAGTGAAAAAATATGAAATCATCAAGTAAGATACTCATAGGAGGCATAATATTAG
The DNA here is from genome assembly GCA_030605245.1 of Methanobacteriota archaeon. GTDB lineage: Archaea > Thermoplasmatota > JASEFT01 > JASEFT01 > JAUWIS01 > JAUWIS01. The sequence goes on from JAUWIS010000159.1 coordinate 147, forward strand.
GCGTAATACTTCTATTTGTAGGCCTCTACCTGTACACATATTCCTCCTCCTACACAACACTGATGCCGTTTCATGGTACATATATAGGACAGAGCCATTCTTATTATCCATATCAACAGGAAGGTGCATTTTTAATTATACTTAGTGTTGTGTGTTTTTTTATAACAGGTGTTAGCGCAGCTGTTAAGTCAGGAAAAGAAAAACGAAAACAGGTATTACCTTCAGCACCAGTTCAACAAACACCTCTACAATCTACTCCTCAACAGCAAATCCTGCAACCCCAACCTGCGCAAGCAACTCAATCATATCAGCAACCCCCACCACCAGTTCAACCACCTGCACCAGAAGTAACTCAACTGCAGTACTGTCCAAGCTGTGGTAGGAAAATAAAACTGGAATGGAGTGTTTGTGGATATTGCGGAAGGAAATTGAGGTAGTTTCTATTAGTATAAAATTTGGAAGGAAGGTGTAAAGGATGACAACAATAGTACAAATTAAAAATGATAAAGCTATTTTAATGATGGCCGACACAAGGGTTTCATCTAAAAAAACCAGAAAGCCGGTTACAAATGAAATCACAATGTTGGATCAAGAATATGAAAAAATGTATTTACTAAATGACAAATGTGTTATATCATATGCTGGAGATCTTGAACAAATACGTGAGTTTCATGGCAAGTTATTTCGGTCATCAGGGGAGTTCAATTGTAATATTGATAGAATCATTGAAGAGGCAAATAACCACAGTAATCGATTTAGTAATTTAGGATATTTAATCGGTGGTTGGAATGGTACAACTCTTAAATCGGATCAGTATCCAAAAAATCCAAAAAATGATAGAGTTAACATTGGAACAACACAAAATGGAGATAAATACATAATCATAGGTTCTGGAGCTAAACATCTGACTTTTGAAGATGTTAATGCTCCAACTAACGATGTTCGGGAATGGCATAATGAATATTACAGAAAAATGGCTTTGAAAATTCGTGATGAACATGTTGATCGTTATAGTTCTGTCATTGCTGCATTAAGATGGGCTTACATTGATAGTAAGGGGGTACATGATGAAGGATTTTTAAATATGTATACCGGTATAGGTATAGATAGTAAACTAATGATTAATGAAGAACAATTTGTTAATAGTTTTTGGAGATACATGGAAAAACATGGTTAATAGAAGGAAACTTCAGCCAGATTAGAAGATTTGTAGATACTCCAGAAGAAAATCGGGATAGTAAAAAGAAACAGGAGACATTATTCATCCAACGTTGCTCATATCAATTCCTGTTTTTATCCATCTCAGATAAGAGTTAATAGCCGCCCTTAAAGCGCTATTGTCTTCCGCTTTTATGTTTAGCACGAGTTTTCCTTTTTCGTTTTCTATCTCTACTTTTGTTCTCGGCATGCTTCTTTTGCTTTCCGGTAAAAGTGATTTTGCTATTATGTCAGATGTTGTTTTGTCTAATTCAAATGTAAGAACTGCTGACTTCATCTTGCCTTGATTTTTTTTACTATACTCGGGCGCTCCTTGTAAAATATTTTTGAGCCACATTTATCACAGCGCAGGCCTACAATCTTGACATCTACATCAATAGGGTTTTTGCATACCGCGCATTTATATCTGTACATTTTTTCTCTCCTTTGCCATCTGGGTGACAGGAACGTATGCTCCACCTGTAAATACTAACCCGCATTTGGAACATTTCCATATACCTGAACTAACTCTTTTTACAGACTTGTAATTACAACCAGGACAGGTATATTTTTGCTTTACTTTTTTTTCAATCTCTGCTATCTGGCGGCGTAATCGCACACCGTATCTGGCACCAAAGCGTGCGGACAAGCCTGCTTTCTTTGTTTTTTTACTCATACCAATCCCCTTATCTTTTCACCCTGTTTTTTTGATGTTTTTATTACTGATTTTACTTCCTCTAATGTAAAACTGCCATTTAAACCTTTCTGCATGGCTCTGATATCCCCATTCTCATCTATTGAAACAGTAAGGCGCGCGTCAGCAACTGTTTCCTCATTCCGACATGGGTCTAACATGATAGCATTACCTATCTTTACAGATGTGCAGGAAACAGGTTTGTGCTCAACACTTAATTTATAATCTTCACCAAGTTCAAACCTGGATGCTGGAACAACAGTATTAGATAAAGCAGATAATGCTCCGATGGATGATGCATCAAAAAGGTTACCGTCATAGTCCAAAACGTGTATGTCAAGGTATAAAACCCATACCTTCTCTTTTTCTGTTACGCAAAGTTTTTTAAAATCCACTGTTTTGCTTTCCCTTATGCCCCGGTCAACAACGCGTGCAAGCTCTATTGCCTGGGGTGATGGACGCCCTGACATAAAATCGGGTGATGCCATTGGACGCAGCTCTGCTGCTGTTGTCAGAACACCGGAATCAGGTGTATCAGGATATGGCTCACCGGTTGCCATCTTTATCCCGACTATAACGGTTGTGTCACCAAGTTTCACAAGCGCAGAACCTTCAGCATTTTTTGCAACATCTTTTTCAATACTTATTTTCCTGAACTCATCAAACCCTCTGCCATCCATTCTTTTACCATCTGTTGCGAGATTACATATATAATCCTTTTTTATTCCTGATAGCATTTTAATCACCATATTTTTCCCTTAATGCTTCTTTCTGCATTTCATATATTTTCATGCATGCA
>JAUWIS010000042.1 GCA_030605245.1 Methanobacteriota archaeon
AACAAGAAGGCAACTATCCCATACCCTTCTCCTTTCACCCTTTTTTAATGACAGATCAACAATGTCTTTGACAGAATAGCAATAGCAGGTTGGGCAGACAAATGAGCAGCTGCCACAGCCAAGGCATTTATCCCCAAGTTCATCCCATATCTTATGGTCAAATTTTTGTTTAAGGATTTTATCAAGGTTTTCAATATCCATTTTTCTTTTGCAGTTTTTCTTTCTCTCTATCTTTTCATTTTTATCTGCATTTTCAAAAAACTCGTTTTCAACAAGTTTTTCACCTTTTCTGCTGCCTGTTTCAACAAAATAATAATCACCAATATCCGTGAGCAGAACATCATATCCTTCTGGCTTATCAGAACCCATGGATTCACAGAAACAATACTCATTTGCCTCCTTGCAGTCAACACATACAAAAACAGAATTCTCCCTTTTCTTTATGTAATAGGAATCCTTATACTCATCATATTCAACCTTATCTAATAAATTAATTGCATTCATGTCACATGGATGAATACCAAAAAAAAGGATTTTTTTGTTATTTTCAGGGATGCTTATTTTATCATTATCAAATTTTATCATTATCTCCGGTGATGGCAGTAAAAATTTTTTTGGTGGGAGAATTGTTGTATCATAATCAAGAACAACTTTTTTAGGATTTTTTATTTTCTCAAAAACAAATCTTTCATTCTTTCTGACAGGTGCTACAACATCATAATCCCTCATCAGTTTATTAACGATTTTCTCTATGTTTTCCTTTTTTATCTTTTTAATCATTTATGTTGTATTGTTTTATGTTATCAAAAAACTTTCGGCATTTTATGTATTCCTTCACCAATCCCATCTCTGCATGCCTCATTTATGATTTCTGAGAATGTTGGATGAGGATGAACAAGGTCTGCTAAATCGGACATGGAAGCCTTTTTTTTCATAGCGAGAGCAATTTCCATAATCATTGTTGATGCATTTGCTCCTATGATTTGCCCACCAATAATCTTTTTTCCATCTGAAACAATTTTTACTTTTCCATCTGTTTCATTGTTGCATAATGCCTTTCCATTTGCTGCAAATAGGAACTCTCCAGTAACAGTTTTTATCCCTTTTTCTTTTGCTTCATCCTCAGTTAGTCCAACCCAGGCAATCTCAGGTGATGAGAAAACAACAGATGGAACAACGCTGTAATCCGTGACTGTTTCTAATCCTGCTATCACTTCAGATGCAACTATACCTTCTCTCATGGCTTTATGAGCAAGCATCAACCCACCTGTAACATCACCAACAGCATATATGTTTGGAACATTTGTTCTCATCTCATTATTTACAACGATTCTTCCCGAATCTGTTTTTACACCAACATTTTCGCATCCAATACTCTCAGAGTTTAGTTTTCTTCCAACACACAAAAGTACCTTCTCATTCTCTATTTTTTCCCCATTGCTCAATGTGGAGAAAACCTTACCATTAACCTTTTCTATGTTTTCAATTTTCACACCTGTTTTTATATCTACTCCTTTTTTCTTCAGATTTCTTTCCAAAACACTTTTAATCCTCCTCTCTTTCAGGCCTGGTAGTATCTGATGCATCATCTCAACAATTGTGACCTTTGTACCAAAAGATGAGAAAAGGGTTGCAAATTCTAACCCTATTGCACCTGCGCCAATAATCAGCATATCCTTAGGTGGTTTAATGTTTAACGCCTCATTAGATGTAATCACACTGTCTTTATCTATCTCTATTCCAGGGATTGTTGCAGGCTCCGAGCCTGTTGCAATAATAATGTTTTTTGCTTTTATTTTTTCTTTATCAATCTCAACCGTTTTTTCATCAACTATTCTGCCTTTCCCTTTCTTAATTACAATTTTTCTTGCTTTAAGCAGTGTTTCTACACCTGAAGTAAGTTGTTTCACAGCAAGATCTTTCCTTTTTTGTATTTCATCCCAAGAATACTTCACATTTTCATTCTGAACACCAAAAAGACTAGCGTTTTTAGCAAGAGAATAAACCTCAGCACTTCTTAACAATGCCTTTGTTGATATGCATCCCCTGTTCAGACAGGTTCCACCAATCTCTTTTGATTCAACAACTGCAACCTTTTTACCAAGATCAGATGCTCTTATTGCAGCAGGATATCCTCCAGGACCGGAGCCAATCACCACTACATCAAATTCTTCCATCATTCTGGAATACCTTTATCAAATATTAAATATTGTTACAGCCATGTACAAAATATGCTCAGGTTTGGTACAGCAGGCATACCACTATCCTCAGAGAAAAGGGATACAATCTCAGGTATAAAAAGGGTTTATGAATTAGGGTTAAATGCTATGGAGGTTGAGTTTGTCAGAGGCGTGCGTATGGGTATTGAATCTGCGAAAAATGTAAGGGAGGTTGCAGAAAAATTAAATGTTTCATTATCTACACATGCTCCTTATTTCATAAATCTTGCATCTGAGGATGAGAAAAAAAGGAAGAAAAGCATAACATTCATTACAAATACTGCAAGAATCGCTGATGCTCTTGGTGCAAAAATTGTTGTTTTTCATCCAGGATATTATTACAAAAAAGACAGGGATAAGACCTTTTCTTTGATGCTTGGTAATATAAAAAAGGCAAAAGAAATTGTTGAAAAAAATGGATGGGATGTATTGCTTGCGCCTGAGGTAATGGGTAGGCAGGCAACATTTGGGGGTCTTGATGAAACAATAAAAATCTGTAAAGAAGCATGTGTTGTCCCAACAATTGATTTTGCACACATCCATGCAAGAGGAAATGGGTGTTTAAAAACAAAGGATGATTTCAGGAAAGTATTTGATAAACTCAAAAAACTGAAATTAAAAAATTTTCATATGCATTTCACAGGTGTAAAATACAAAGACGGTAACGAAAAAAAGCATCTTGTTCTTAAGGAAGGGGATCTAGACTTTGGTTTGCTTGCCCCAGTACTTGCCGAAAGAAAAATAAATGGAACAATAATTAATGAGTCACCAAATCTGGAGGTTGATGCACTAGAGATGAAAAGGGTTTATAAGAGAATGAAATATCATTCAGCACTTTGAGTATCTCCTCTATTTTTAACAATTTTTACCTCCTTCCTAAATTCCTCAATCTCTAAAGCCAGTTTAAGCCTCTGCTCAGCAGTCAGTTTTTTGAACCATTTTAGCAGTCTCCTGTTTGAAGCATCCATAATACCATATTGTTTTATGTGTATTTTTTTTTCTCATTAACTTTTTAAAGATATTTCCAGTTTCTTATGAAATAAAAATGTTCTATCAAAAATAATCAAAGGCTTTATAATTCCTTATATCCTTTCATGTGTTATGAAAACACCAGCGATTGTTATAAACTTCAAAGCATACCCGCAGGTTGTAGGTGAAAAAGGTCTTGAACTTGCGAAGTTATGTGATTCCGTTGCGAAGAAAAATAATGTAGAAATTGTTGTCGTACCGCAAATGGTTGACTTGGGATTGATAGTAAAATCTGTTGACATACCTGTTTTCTCACAGCATGTTGACCCTGTTGAACCCTCGGGTAAAACAGGGCATGTAACCCCTGAGTCTGTTAAAGGCGTTAATGCATCAGGCACGTTAATTAATCATTCTGAAAAAAGGATGAGGATTGCTGATATTGATTCTGCTGTTAAAAAATGCAGGGAAATTGGATTGGAAACCATTGTCTGTTCAAACAATCTGGATGTTAGCAAAGCCTGCTCTTTAACAAACCCTGATTTTGTTGCTGTGGAGCCACCTGAACTTATTGGCGGTGATGTTTCTGTAACAGCAGCCAACCCTGAAATTGTCAAAACTACAGTGAATGAGATAAAAAAAATCAATCCGAATGTAAAGGTGCTTTGCGGCGCAGGTGTGAAAAATGGCAATGATGTAAAAAAAGCATTGGAACTCGGCGCAGAAGGCGTTCTGTTGGCATCAGGTGTTGTAAAGGCAAAGAATCAGAAAGATGTTTTAGAAGATTTGATAAAAGGAATATAGTTACATTGTCCATGCAATCAGAAAGAATAAATTATTAGGGTGATTTAGGAAGATAACTATATTGCCCTTACAGCAGGTCCTTCCTCGCCCGAGATATCCATATCAAGTGCTATGAGGGTTTCTGTTTTCTCAACACCATCTATTTTATGAATCCTGTTTACTATCATATCCGTGATCACTGGCAGGCTTTCGCCCTCAATCTTTGCAAACATATCATATCTGCCGCTCACTATGCTCACCTCAGAGATGTTGTTCAAACTGGAGATCTCTTTCAGCACATGCTTTACAGCCCCTCTCTTCACATTAATTAACACATACACCTTATTCATGTTTATCATTTAATGAAATGGTATGCACACTTATAAAGATTTTGAACAGCCCTTTTCTTTTTCTTTCTAAGAAAAAGAAAAGCCTCACAGGAAATGCGACGGAAATTGCTTTGCATTTTCCTAGAATCTTAGGAAAAGTCAAAGACTTTTCCGTAAGAACATAAATGTTTTCCTGTTTGCCTCAGAAAACCAAATGGTTTTCTTCGGGCTGGCGGAAAAGAAAAAGAAGGAGGGGTTGCGTGGCAACCCCTCAATACTCTTTCTTAAATAGACTTTTGAGTATTCCAAAATTCTCTTAAAGAATATTAACGCCTTCAGAGATAAAGCCACATTATATAACAAACATATCCTACCAACAAAACAATTCCTTCTTTTCTTGAAAGGACATATCCTGTGTAAAGCATTGGTATTACAATGATGCTTACAATGCATACAAGGAACATGTTGATGAACAATTTTTGATCGATAATAATTGATGTAACAAATGCGCAGGCGCCAAGAATCAACAGGATATTAAATATGTTTGAGCCGATAAGGGTGCCTATGGATATGTCTGATTCCCCTTTCCAGCTTGCAAGACCTGAAATTGCAAGTTCTGGGAGTGATGTTCCTATTGCGATGAGTGAAAGTGCAATTACTGCTTCGCTGATGCCGAATGTTTTTGCGAAAAAAATTGAGGAGTCAACAAGAAGACGCGCTCCAATTACAACACCGATTATGCCAACAATAATTAGAACAGCGTTCTTAGACATAGGGCTTGATTTTATATCATATTTATTTTTATTTTTGGTTTTTTTCGCAACCCATAAAAAGAACATGATGTATGCAATAAAACAGAGTAACAAAATTATACCATCAACTCTGTCAAGAATATACCCAACAGATAGTAACAATAGTAGAAAGGATGAAACAACCATTATCGGTGCTTCCCTGACAACAACAGTTTTTGTTACCTTTATCGGTTTTATTAATGCGCTTACTCCAAGAACAAGGAGCAGGTTTGCCATGCATGAGCCAAGAACATTTCCAGCAGATATCCCGGTATGCCCTCTTAACGTAGCCATGAAACTCACAGCAAACTCAGGCATGGATGTTCCATAAGCGACAACGGTTAATGCAACAATCAATGATGAAACACCAAGTCGTGCTGCTGTTTTTGATGCGCCATCAATAAGAAAATCCGCACCCTTGTAAAGAAGCAGAACTCCGAGTATGAAGACAAGGAGTGCAATTGGGAGAGAGGTTATGTAGAGCATCAAAAAGGATAATGTAATTCTGACTTATATATTATGTTTTACATTTTCTGTACAAAAACCCTGCGGTCAATGCTAAAATTATTATTCTAAAATCAAATCTTTTTTTAATTTTTATCTTAGAATACTTTCTGCACCACATTTAGGACATTTAACTTTAACTGGTCTTTTTGCTGATGTTATCTTCATAATGTTTCCACAGTTTGGGCATTTTGCCATAACAAAAGGAACAGGCTGAGAAACAGAAACAGATGGAGGGGTAGGTGGCGGAACACTAACAGGTAAACCTGCTAATCTTTTTCTTCTAAACAATAATACAAAAACAACAATAATCACAACTGCTCCAATTATACCGGCAGCAGTAATCAGATAAATAGGACTGACTTTTGTTTCCTCCTCAACACCACCCGCAGTCACCTCATTGTAAACAGTTACATCAACAGAAACAAACCCTGAATAATTTTTTCCATCATAAGCCCTTGCATAGATTGTGTGTTTACCATTCTCAACCGCTGTAGTATTCCAAGAATAATTCCATTCCACATTACCCACAGAAACAACAGAAACATTAAACCAATTATTATCATCAATTTTTAGTTCAACATTTGTTACACTCCCATCAGAATCAGATGCTGTTCCTGAAATGGTAACATTTCCTGAGACTTCTGCATTGTTCCCAAGGTTATCTATTGTGATAGTTGGTGGATTGTTTTCCTCAGGTGAACTCCATTCTTCTGCTGCTTTTACCGCTTTGTAGGCATCCACGTATCCAAATCCATAAGCACCATTCCACTTGTTATACGGATAAGGATAATCAGGATGTTCTGGTGCTCCCTTTTGTTCTGCCGTCTCTTGTAAAATCTGCTTAACTGCTTTAGGGGTAAGTTGAGCGTTTGCCTCAAGCATGAGGGCAACAATACCAGAAACATGGGGTGTGGCTAAAGATGTACCTCCTGGTGAATAAGTATAATATCCTGTGGCATCTTGCCCCATTAAGACATAGTCACAAGTAGTTATACTTGCACCGGGAGCAACCACATCAGGTTTTAATTCATTATAAGGGTCATCATCATCGTCATCCCTAGGACCTCTGGATGAAAAATCGGTAATCTCGTCATTATTTCTATTTATAGTATTCTTAGTATCGATAGCACCGACAACTATTGCTTTGTCAGAACAGGGTGTAGTAAGACCTTCATTGTCAGGACCATCATTACCAACAGCCTGAACCACAACAATACCATTGTCAACAGCTTTATCTATCTCCCTAGACCACGCATCAGAACCATCAGTATGATCAACATCGCCAGCGCTAATACTAATAATATCTATGCTAAATTCATCCTTATGCTGGATACACCACTCAATGCCTTTTACAAAATTCTGAGAGAGATCCATGTCTGTAGGCTGTTGAAAACATTTTACATCAATCAATTTAGCATCTGGTGCAACACCCATGTATGTACCTTCGCTTTCACCTGTTCCCATTGCAACACCTGCGCATGCTGTGCCATGACCCGAGTTGTCATCAGGATTGTAAGACCCATCTGTAGGTTTGATGCTACTTCCTCTAATGAACTCTGCACCCGCAACAAACTTGCCGTCTATTGAGGGGTGCCCATCATCTACTCCAGAATCAATGATTGCAATATTAATCCCTTTCCCAGTATACCCTAACCCCCATGCAGTCTCATCATATGTTGTTGAAGGTCTTGCCTTTATCGCCCTT
>JAUWIS010000110.1 GCA_030605245.1 Methanobacteriota archaeon
ATCAGGTGTTAAAATGCATTCATCAGTTTTTGGTTTAAACCCTGCTATTACCGCGGATATAGTTATAGAATTTTTAAACAGTAACATTGTTTTCAAGGATGCTGAAATCATGGATGTTGATGAGGAAAAATACCGGAGAAATATTCTTGATGTGAAACTTTTTGGTTACGCGAAAATTCCATACAAGCCAGAGTTTGTTCAAACCTCAAAATCATTGTTTCAGTCATATAATGAAGAAGAAATAAAAGAGGACATTGCGCGTTATGTTATTGAATTAATGGAAAAGGATGTTTTGTATCTTCTTGGTGCCGGGACAACAGTAAAAAAAATCGCTGAGCTGCTCAAGGTTGATAAAACATTACTTGGTGTTGATGCTGTAAAAAACAAAAAAATCATTGCAAAGGACATGAATGAAAAACAGATTCTTGATTTAATAAAAAATGAGAAAAAAATAAAACTCGTTGTTTCACCGATAGGAGCGCAGGGTTTTGTTTTCGGGAGGGGAAACCAGCAAATCTCTCCAGAGGTGATAAAAAAAGTAGGGTTGGAGAATATTATTATTGTTGCAGGAAAACAAAAAATGCTTAACACACCAAATTTACTGGTTGATACGGGTGATGAAGAACTTGATAAAAAACTTAAAGGATACAAAAAGGTTATCACAGGCTATCATGAGATGGCTATGAAAAAAATAGGGTGATAAAATGTGTCAAAACTTAAAGGATACAAAAAGGTTGTTAACGGGTTATCATGAGATGGCCATGAAAAAATAGGTGAATAAAAATGTTTCTTGCAGAGGAAGGAATCATAATGAAAAAAATAGGTGAATAAAAATGTTTCTTGCAGAGGAAGGAATTATAAATGCAGTTCAAAGTCTTGGTTCACCATTGCTTGACAAAGTGTTTGTTGGAATAACACAGCTTGGGAACATAATGTTTTACATAGTGCTTATATCATTGATATACTGGTGCTTCAACAAAAAGACGGGATTTAAACTTTTCTGCTTGATTTTGTTTTTAGGGTATCTCGGTGTTTTTCTGAAAAATGTTTTTAAAACACCAAGACCAGATAAATCACTGTGGAGAACAGAAGCGAGTGGTTATGGTTTCCCATCATGTCATGCAACAGTCACAACCGGTTTCTGGAGTTATATCCTAATATTTTTAAGAAAAAAATGGATAACAATAATCAGTTCTGTTATCATATTTTTTGTTGCATTTTCAAGGATTTATCTTGGCGTTCATTTCCTTATTGACATAATAGGGGGTTTTCTGATAGGTGGTGCTGTTGCCTTATCCTTTTACTACCTTGAAACGAAAGTAAGGATTACCCTGAAATTTTATCAAAAAATTCTGGTCTGCATTTTTGTCCCATTAGTCATGCTTGCTGTTTCAATGAATGATTCAACAATACAGATATGCTCCACGTTATTCGGACTATCAATAGGGTATCTTCTGGAGAACAGAACAGTAAACATTCAGACAGGTGTTAAAAATAAAACAAGAGTTTCAAGAGCAGTAATAGGTTTGTTGCTTGTCTCGGCAGTATTTTTATCCCTCAGCATCCTCCCATCCCATCTTGATTTCATCCAATTTATTATCCTTGGGTTGACAATAACATTTTTCGCACCGGTTGTTTTTTCAAAAACAGATAAAATATTCAAATGAAGATATGATATCTCATCATCTCCCTCTTTTTTTGCATTCCTTTACACCTTAACAGTCTACTTCCTATTTTCTTTTTCTCTTCATGCTGAAAACTATACCAAGAATGAAACCAAGTGTGAAAGGCAGCGCTGTCAGCAGCAGTGATATCAGTATTAAGGTTACAGCACCTATTGTTCCAACTATCATGGACCAGTTGACGCCTACTACACCAAAAAAACTGCAGAGCAGCAGGAGTATTATTATCACAAAAACTGTTTTCAGAATACTCCTGATGAGCAGGCCTGTTACAAGTCCTATAAGGAACAAAAAGAAAAATACCCCGGCAGATATGCCAAGATTCCCGCCAAATAAGCATCCTATCATAGTTTTTCCTCTCCTTTTTTTATTTTATTTCTTTAACAGTTACAATGCGTTTCATTGCATCCTATAAAAAACAAAAATGGGATACGGGATTATAAATGCATCGGCGAAGGCACATAGGGGCTGAGGCGACCAAACAAGGTTCAGGGTGTGGTTACACGGTTGATAATGGAGGATTGCGGTTAATATGAAAGATAGTTTTTTAGCATTATCTCAACTTCTTTGGAGTCTATGAAATATTTTGTCATATCTTTTTTGAACTGCTTTGAATGATTGAAATGTTTCAAATGAAGAACTTCATGAAAAACAACATAATCAGCCAACCGTTCAGGTAGGCATATGAGCCTCCAATTAAAGAAAATTTTTCCGTTTCTATTACAATATCCCCACTTTTTTATCTCCTTTGTGGAAATGGTATTACAAGATAATTGTAACTCCTTTGCAAATCGCTTTGCCTTTTTTTGTACATAACCAAGTGTTTGTCTTGTTATAAAATTTCTTAATACCTCTTCTTTTTTCCTCTTAGAATCCTCATACACAAGGATGACATTTTTATACAGCCTCACCCCTTTCCCAGATTTCTTTACAGTACAAACCTTCACTTTAACAGGCTCCCCTTTATACAGAACAGTATCGTTGTCAAAAATCTTCTTTACCTTAGATATCTCATTTATTTTTTTCTCAATCCATGGACGCTTCAACTTTAAAATACGGTCAACATGTATATTTCTATTCCGTGGAAGAACAACCTCTAGCTGAAAACCTGGTTTTACCTTTAAATAAACATGGCGGACACCCTTACGCTTTATATTGCAAGAAATTTTTTTCCCATTTATTTCTAGCGCAGATATTTTTTTATCCCTCATGTTTCAAACCTCTTCAAATATTCAACCATCTGCTCTACCATAGCACGTAATTGCTCAACCTTTATTTTTCCTGAAAATTCATCAAAGCATCTATGAAAAATTTTTTCTTCAATCCCATGTGGTCCTAGTACAACATCTTTCTTCCCCTGCCAGCTTGGGAAGAGCTGAGGTTTAATTTCACCAAGAAGGGGTTTTATAAACATAGCGCCCTCTTTCTCATTTATACCTGGAATGTATTTCTTTAAAACCTCAAGAAGGGCATATTCCTCTTTAGAGACGTCAAGTTTTTTAGCCTTTTCTTCTATCTCGTTGATTTCCTTAATCATTTCCTTTAGAGACTTAAGAAGTATTCTACCATCCTTTTCTTTTAGAATACGACCCAGTTTCTGACTCAGTGTTTCATACACTGGGTTTTTCTCAAGGTTTATCCTTATATGGTAGGAGATTGCCTGCCTCATTTCCATAATCTGCTCTTCTTCGGAGTATCCAAGCCCTTCAAGTTTTTTAAGATAAGTGTTATCTATTTTCAGAACAGGGATTTCACCAACCCGGTAAACCTCAACATTTTCCCTAATGAGTGTTTTTGTTTTTTCTTCATATTCATAGAGTGGTTTTTCTTCCCGACGTATGAACTTGTTGTATGCTTCATTTAGTTCGATTATCCAGCGATAATCATTTTTGAACCCAAGCAAGAAAGGATCTGGCGATACTGTTTCAAAAAGCCTTTTGAGAACAGTTAATTTTTCCTTGAAAACTGTCAGGTTTTTCTCATCTTCCAAAACTTTGATTGCTTGTAATAAGGATGTTCTTGTGTCGTCCCTCTTTACGTCTTTAAAGAGTTGTATCAGTTCTGAAAGGGTGTTTTTGAATCTTTTCTTTAATTCATCAAAGTTAAAGGCAACATCTTCAATATCCTCATCTTCAAAATTCAAAGCCTTCATGAGATTGTCAAAGATGCCGATGTAATCTACAATGATACCGCCTTCTTTTTCTGGATACGGACGGTTTGTTCTGGCAATAGCCTGCAGCAACTTGTGATCTCTCATAGGCTTAGCCAGATACATTCCCTGGTCAATAGGTGCATCAAAACCTGTGTGTAGCATGTCAGTACCGATATTGATTCTCGGATTTCCAGATTTTTGAA
>JAUWIS010000043.1 GCA_030605245.1 Methanobacteriota archaeon
AGAGGGGAAGAATTATACTATGGCAACATCTCTATCAGTGATGTTTTCAAGAGGAACATAGGTGTTGGTGGTGTTATATCCCAGCTCTGGTTCAAACGCCAGCTGCCGGATTACGGTAACAGGTTTATTGAAATGGTTCTCCAGATCACAGCAGACCATGGTCCTGCAGTATCAGGTGCGCATAACACTATTGTTGCAGCGCGAGCGGGTAAGGATTTAATCTCATCACTTGTATCCGGACTTCTCACAATCGGCCCCAGGTTTGGTGGTGCGATAGATGGTGCGGCCCAGATGTTCTCATCCGCATATGACAGAGGACTTACACCACAACAATTTGTTAATGAAATGAAGAAAAAAGGTGTTAGCATCCAGGGAATAGGACATAGGGTAAAAAGTGTTGAGAACCCTGATATGAGGGTTACCATAATAAAGGATTATGTCAAAAAACATTTCAAAAAGACACCATTGCTAAATTATGCGCTTGAGGTTGAAAAAATCACAACGAAAAAGAAAAGTAATCTTATCCTGAATGTTGATGGCTGTATAGGTATATCATTTGTTGATCTTCTGAGAACATGCGGGAAATTCACGCCTAAGGAAGCTGATGAATATATAGGAATGGGTGCGCTTAACGGATTATTTGTCCTTGGTAGGAGTATCGGGTTCATGGGTCATTACATGGACCAGAAGAGACTGAAACAGGGTCTTTACAGGCATCCATGGGATGATATATGCTATTTAACCAAGTAGTATATAAGGAATTGCATAGCATCAACAATTTTCCGAAGGAAAATTGTGGAGAGCAGGAAGCTTTGTTTCCTGTGGATAGACAAAAATGCAGAGCATTTTTGGAGAGAATAGGAAAATATAGTTTTCCTATAAAATTCCAAAATATAGTGGTTAGGGGAAAGAGGTGAGAAAATATGGATGAGGTAATAGAAAAGGCAAAGGAACATTTTGGAAAAATAGTTGAAAAGGAATTAGAGAGGGTCGAGCGAATGAAAAAGGCTGAGGACTGGGTTGATTACAAAACGCTTAAACCCATGATTATAGGCATAGTAGGTGGTGACGGCATAGGACCCTATATCACTAAGGAGGCACAAAAAATCCTTGAATACCTTTTGAAAGAGGAAAAAGAGAATGGCGGGGTTGAGTTTAAAATAGTTGAGGGTCTCACAATTGAGAACAGGGCAAAGGTTATGAAAGCAATACCTGATGATGTTTTAAAGGAAATAAAAAAATGTCATGTGTTGCTCAAAGGTCCTTGCACAACACCTAAAAAAGGTGATCCTTGGCCAAACATAGAAAGCGCAAATGTTTACATGCGCAGAGCTTTGGATCTTTTTGCAAATGTCAGACCTGTGAAGGTTCCTGCGGAGGGAATAGATTGGATTTTCTTTAGGGAGAACACAGAAGGGGCATACATACTCGGCAGTCACGGTGTAAACGTTACTGATGATCTTGCAATTGATTTTAAGTCAATAACAACTCAGGGTTCAGAGCGCATCATACGTCTTGCGTTTGATTATGCCAAGAAAAACAATATCAACAAGGTTACGGTTGTTACAAAGGCTAATGTTGTGAAAACCACAGATGGAAAGTTTTTATCTACAGCAGAAAAAATTAGTAAGGATTATCCAAATGTAAAATGGGATGACTGGTTCATTGATATAATGACAGCAAAACTCATAGACCCACAAAGGAGAAAAGAGTTCAGGGTTGTTGTCCTACCAAATCTTTACGGTGACATTATAACTGATGAGGCGGCACAAATACAGGGTGGTGTTGGAACAGCAGGCTCTGCTAACATAGGTAAGAGCTATGCGATGTTTGAAGCAATCCATGGCACTGCTCCTAGAATGGTTCAGGAAGGAAGGGCGAAGTATGCTGATCCAACAAGTATTATAAGGGCAGCAGTGATGCTTCTTAACCATGTAGGATTTAATGACTATGGAAAAAAACTGCAGAAGGCACTTGATATATGTACCATATATGAGAAAAAAATAAAATGTACAGGAAGAGAAGATGGCGCTACAGGTGCTGAGATAGCTGAGTATATAATTGAAACGCTGAAGGACCCAAAATTAGAAGAAAAATGGTTAGGTTATCAAAAATGAAGGATGGGTAACATGGGGAAAAAAAATATTGTGGCTATGCCTGGTGACGGGATTGGAAAAACTGTTTTTTCAGAAGGGCTCAGGGTTCTTGATGCCGTAGGGTTTGAGGCGAACTACATAAACGCGGATATTGGATGGGAATGCTGGGTTAAAGAAGGAAATCCATTACCTCATCGCACTATTGAACTTCTTGAAAAGCACAGGAGAGGTCTTTTCGGTTCTATCACTTCAAAGCCAAAGGACCAGGCTGCCAAGGAGTTGTCACCGGAGCTTCAAGGAAAAGTCTGTGTGTATTACAGCCCGATAGTTGGTCTCAGGCAGCATTTCAACCTTGATTTATGCATAAGGCCGTGCAGGTCATTCAAAGGTAATCCCTTGAATTTTATAAGGAGAAAGGGAAACGGTTTTGAAGAACCCTCTGTTGATGTTGTTGTGTTCAGGCAGAACACTGAGGGATTGTATTCTGGTGTTGAGTGGACAAATCCTCCTGAAAATGTCAGAACTGCATTGGAAACCCATCCAAAAATGAAAAAATTCAAAAACATTCCCGGGGATGATATTGCTATCTCTACAAGAATCTTCACAAGACCAGCGTGCAGGAGAATTATCAGAGAAGCGTTTCTTTATGCAAAAAAATTCAAATACAAAAAGGTAACCGTATGTGAGAAACCAAATGTTTTACGGGAAACATCAGGTATGATGATGGAGGAAGCAAAAAAAATAGGTGCTGATTTCCCGGATATTGCTCTCAGGTTCACCAATATAGATGCGCAGATGATGTGGCTTACAAAAAACCCTGAGGATTACGGAATTATTGTTGCCGGTAATCTGTTTGGTGATATTGGCTCTGATGGTTTCGCAGGTCTTGTCGGCGGGCTGGGTTTTGCCTGCTCTGCAAACATTGGAAAGGACTGCGCGCTCTTTGAGCCAACGCATGGCTCCGCACCAAAATATGCAAATCTAAAACCCTCTATTGTGAACCCTATAGCCATGATCCTGAGTTCCTGTATGATGCTTGATTATCTCGGGGAAATAGAAAAATCTGAAAAAATAAAGAAGGCGATTGCAACCATTATTGAAGAGGGGAAGATTAAGACCTATGATATGCTAAGGTTAAAAGGAAGTGAAAAGGTTTTTGAGAAAGGTGCAGTTAGCACAAAAGAGATGACTGATGCAATAATCTCAAAACTGTAAGGTGAAGATATGGGAAAAACCTTTGCTGAAAAAATATTATCAAAAAAATCAGGCGTTAAAGATGTTGCATCTGCAGGGAAAACATTTGCTGAAAAGCTCCTTGCTAAAAAGGCAGGCTTGAGCCATGTTGTACCAGGGCAGATTGTTACTGTTAAACCTGATCATCTTTTAACACATGATAACACATCAGCAATTATCGGGAAAATACAGGATGAACTAAATGAGTACGGTGTTGTTGATCCAAACCTGCCTGTTATTGTGCTAGACCATGTAATTCCTGCGGCAAATGAGAAAATAGCATCTAATCATAAAAAAATCAGGGAGTTTGTGAAAAAATATAAGATAAAAAATTTTTTTGATGCCGGCACAGGCATCTGTCATCAAGTTGTTCTGGAAAAAGGTTTTGCTGTTCCTGGAAGTCTTATAGTCGGGAGCGATTCCCATACCTGTTCATACGGCGCTGTTAATTCTTTTTCAACAGGAATAGACAGAACGGAAGCAGCATCAATTCTACTCACAGGTGAAACCTGGCTCAAGGTACCAGAAACAATCAGGATAACACTTAAAGGAAAATTAAAAAAGTTTGTTTCAGCAAAGGATGTAATACTTCACATTATAGGTGATATTAGTTCATCTGGCGCGAATTACTGTTCCATTGAGTTCCATGGTGATATCGGTCAGTTTTCTGTTTCTGACAGGTTTACCATTGCCAACATGGGCGTGGAAGCAGGTGCAAAAAACACGGTTTTCCAGGTTGATGATGTTACTGTTGGGTATCTGAAAAAAATAGGTGTAAAGGATTACAATCCTGTCTGGGCTGATCCTGATGCATCATATCTAAAGGAACTTACATATGATATTTCAAAAATTTCCCCGGTGGTCGCCTGTCCTCATAATGTGGATAATGTAAAACCTGTATCTGAACTTGCTGGTACCGAGATAAATCAGTGTCTTATTGGAACATGCACAAACGGGAGGGAAAACGATTTTAGAATCGCAGCTGAGATTTTGAAGGGAAAAAAGGTTTCACCAGATATTAGGCTGCTTATACTTCCTGCATCAAAAACTGTTTTTGAAAACTGTCTGAAGGATGGGACTATTGAGATTTTGAGCAATGCCGGAGCAATAATACTGCCATCTGGTTGCGGTCCATGCCTTGGTGCGCATCAGGGTGTTCTTGCACCAGGTGAGCGTTGTCTCAGTACAGCAAACAGAAATTTTAAAGGAAGAATGGGATGTAAGGAATCTGAAATCTATCTTGCCAGTCCTGCGACTGTTGCAGCATCAGCGATTCATGGTAAAATCACTGACCCAAGAGAGGTGAGAAAATGAGAGTATGGAAATACGGTGACAACATAAACACTGACATGCTTTTCCCGGGAAAATACACATATACCTGCGCTACACCTGAGGAAATCAAACCTCATCTCCTTGAGGATTTGGACCCATCATTTGCAGGTAATGTAAAAAATGGTGATATTATTTTTGCTGGAAAAAACTTCGGATGCGGCAGCTCGCGAGAGCAGCCTGTTCTTGGTTTAAAATCTGTTGGTATTCAGGCAGTAATAGCTGAGAGTTTCGCGCGAATATTTTACAGGGCAGGTATAAATCAGGGGCTTGTTCTTATTGAATGTCCTGATGCAGTAAAAACATACTCTGAGGGCGATAAAATTCAGGTAGATGCCAAAAAAGGGGCTATTGTTGTTGCTGGGAAATTATTTTCATTTCCAATACTTCCAAACGAAATACTTGCTATCAGGGATGCAGGTGGTTTATTGGCATATACAAGATTAAAACTAAAAAAAACTAAAAAGGTTTTAAATCCAAAACAACATACCATTACGAGGTAAAATAGATTGGAAAAACAAATAGGTAGGTAAAAAAATGGTACAACTACATGAGCAGATATTCAGGGATGCGCATCAGTCCTTGATTGCAACGCGAATGAGAACAGAGGACATGCTTCCGATATGTCCAACAATAGATAGGATTGGTTTTTTTTCACTTGAGGTATGGGGCGGTGCAACATTTGATGTTCCAATAAGGTACCTGAATGAGGACCCATGGGAAAGATTAAAAAAACTGAGGAATGCCTTACCTAACACAAAATTACAAATGCTTGAGCGAGCAATGAACATTGTCGCATACAGGAATTTTCCTGATGACATAGTAAAAAAATTCATTTATTATGCAAAAAAGGATGGATGTGATTATTTCAGAATTTTTGATGCGTTGAATGATTTAAGAAACATGAAAACTCCCATTGAGTCTGTTAAAGAAATTGGTGGGCATGCCCAGGGTGCTTTGAGTTATACAATAAGCCCGGTTCATACTGTTGAAAGATATGTTGAGGATTTCAAAAAACTGGAAAAAATGGGCTGTGATTCACTCTGTATTAAGGATATGGCTGGTATGATTTCACCAACCATGGCTTATGATATAATTAAGGGATGTAAGGATGCCAATATAAAAATACCCGTTGATTTACACTCACATTGCACATCAGGAATGACTGGCATGTCGTACATGAAAGCTTGTGAGGCAGGTGTTGACATCCTTGACACATCTATTTCACCATTTTCCGGCGGCACGGGTCAGCCTGCAACAGAATCTGTTGCAGCAGCATTAAAAGATACGGAATATGACACTAAATATGACATGGGCCTGCTTATGGAATGCAGGAAATATTTTTTGGATGTTTGGAACAAATATCAGCATCTCCACAGGGAAACCGCGCTAAAAGTCGATCCCTCAGTCACTGTTCATCAGATACCTGGTGGTATGTTATCTAATCTTTTATTTCAGCTTGAGCAGCAGGGTGCGGGAGACAAGTACAATGAGGTTCTTATGGAGACACCAAGGGTTAGAAAGGATTTAGGTTACCCGCCTCTTGTTACACCAACATCCCAGATTGTTGGTGTTCAGGCAGTAATGAATGTTCTTTTTGGAAGATACAAAAAAATACCAAAGGAAACAAAGGATTATGTTAGAGGAATGTATGGTAAACCACCTGGTGAGATATCAAAAGAAATATATAAAACAATACTTGGTAATGATTGGAAAGATGAAATCATAGATTGCAGGCCATCAGATTTACTTGAACCAATGTATACAAAAAGAAAGGATGAGCTTGAGGAAATGGGATTAATGAAAAAACCTGAGGATGTTCTAACATATGCTATTTACCCGCAGGTAGGATTGAAGTTTCTTAAGGGTGAGGCAAAGGCAGAGTTTACATCAGATCAACTGCCTTTAAAACCTGTTTTGAAAAGAGATATTGTTTTTCCTGCATCATACAAGATCAATGTTGATGATATAACCTATGATGTGAATGTAAAAACAGAAGAGGTAATTGAGGTAAATGGGAAAATATATAATGTGAAAATAGGAGATACAGGAAAAAAGATAGAAGAAAAAAAGACAGTAGGCGAGGAAAAAATTGTTTCACCAATGCTCGGAACAATCCTTAAAATAAATGTTAAGGTTGGTGGTACTGTAAAAAAGGGTGATGTTGTAGCCGTTCTTGAGGCGATGAAAATGGAGAACGAAATACTCTCACCTGCTGATGGTGTTATAAAATCTGTGAATGTTTCAGAAGGGCAGAATGTGGAAGCGGATGCATTAATAGCAGTAATAGGAGTATGATAATTATGTATGAATCGATCAGGATTGCAGTCATAGGCTTTTGCGTTGTTTTTTTTACGCTTGGTGGTCTTTCTTTTGCCACATATCTTACCGGGAAAATCATAAATAAAATAAAAAAACAGAGGCCTGAAAACAAGGAAAAGATTGCAGCAATCGCTGCCGGAATATATGCATAAGGTGGTTGATTTGTTCGGGTTGGTTCCATCCGGTTTTGAATCCATAACACTCGGAAATATTGTAATGATTATCA
>JAUWIS010000150.1 GCA_030605245.1 Methanobacteriota archaeon
TGTCAACATTGTGAACAAGTTTGCCTGCGCTCTCTGCCAGGTACAGGTTTGCGCCCCTGTTTTTTTCACAAGTGACTGTATCTGTGATGCTGACGGCTGGAATGATGTATCAAGCTCGATTGTGAATGGATATGTTGGGTCTCCAAGAACATATTTTGAGTAACCGTATATCCAGTCATCAGAGTCTCCTGTTGTTAAATAGGCGTTTCCACTCTGCATTACTGTGTAGTCATTAAAAGAGGATAGGTTTTCTGCAATCTTGCGCTGCAGTTGCCAGTCAGGTGTTTTCAGAGTGGAGGCGGTAGCATAGCCCCATGGATAATATATATCTTCAGCGTAACTATGATAGGATACTGAGAACACAAACTTATTGTTGTTAGATGCGTGTTCAATAATCAGATTCCTCACTGCCTGTGTCTCAGGCTCTGAAAATGGTGAAGGACCACAAACATCACTATTTGTTGTATGGCTTGCGCCAGCGCCGCCCCATGCACCGTTTGGATCATTATTCTGCGAGCCATTATAGTTTCTGTTCGGGTCCACACCATAGGTTCCATCACCGTTGTCTCTTCTGTTTTTCCTCCACATGTTATACACGGTTCTTGAATATTCATAGCCATCAGGATTCACCATTGGCACTATCCATATCTCCCTGTTATCCACGACATAGGTTATATTAGCATCTACACTGTAGTTGGTTACAAGATAATCTATGAAATCCAAAACCACTTCTACACTCATCCATTCCCTGGCATGATGCATGCCCATGTAAAGCACATCTGGTTCATCTGTTTCATTAACACTTACATTATCTGAGATTTTCACTGCCCATATATCCCGGTTTTCCCATGATTTACCTATGCTGTAAAGTTGGACAATAGAGGAGTACGCGGATGCAATATCCTGGAGTTCATGCGTAGCGGTAGTGTAATTATGATATGCTGTCGAGGATAATGCATTTCTGGAAGGGCTCATATGCTCGGTAGCAGTAGTGTAATTATGATATGTCCCCATTGTATTTGCTAAATATGACTCGTTATTTGGAAGAAAGCCGGGCTCGGAAATAAATTCCGGATTATCATCCGTGAAGATGGTAGCATCTGATAACTCAGGATTTTTATTTACTCCTGCGGATTTACTTCTCATATCTGCAGTTACAATCAAAGAGGCAAACATTACCATAATCAACAGCAGTATTATGGTTTTTTTCATATTTATTCCCTCATGGATTATGCCCCGAACTTCTCACTTCTGTTTGTCAAATCAAGCGCTATGTTCATCAAATCCTTACCCTGAATTCTACATAATGCTCCTTTTGCACAGGATATTTCATCAAAATTTTTTACATCATCAACCCTGACATTTTTTCCGGTAATGGTTACCGGTACAGGGTCTCCTGAATGATTCCTTATTGTCACAGGCGTTGAATGGTCTGCTGTGAAAATTTTTAGACAGTCAACATCCTTTAAAGGTCCTAATGCCTTATCAATTTTCTCAGCCATTTTTATCTTACCGAACACATCACCATCATGACCAAATAGGTCAGGGGCTTTAATGTTCACAAGAACAAAATCGTATTTCTCCAATGCTTTTATCACTGCTTTTATTTTTGCATCTATGTCTGTATCAACACCCCCGGTTGCACCTTTAACATTTATTATGTCCATGCCTGCAAGTCTGGAAACTCCTTTTACCAGGGATATGCCTGCAACACATGCAGATTTCAGTTTGTATTTCTCATCCATGCTTCTCATTCTTGGAAAGATACCCGCACCCCTTGGTAGTATGATGTTCGCCGGAGGAAGTTTTTTCTTTTTTCTTTCCTTGTTTATTGGATGCTCATTCAGGATTTTGTATGATTCCTTCACAAATTTGTTTAATATGTTTGCAGTTCTTTCTGCATTTTTTGATAAAGGTCTTGATTCGTTTATTCTCATATTATCATTATGAGGGTCAATGTCGGTTATGTTCGATGAAAGATTTTTTCCCCTGAGAACAAGAGCCGCCCTGTGCTCAACCGCTTCTTCGAAAATTATTTTCACATCGTCAATCCTTATTCCATCAAGCATTTTTGCAAGTTCTTTTGTACCTTTTTTTATCCTACCCGCCCTCCTGTCCTTTACAACAAGTTTTTCGTTAACAGTTCCAAAATTGCATCTGAAAGCAACATCGCCTTCTTTGAGTTTTATTCCTATGCCTGCTGCCTCAAAAGGTCCCCTGCCAGTGTAAACCTTATAAGGATCATAACCAAGCAATGACAGATGCGCAGTGTCAGAGCCGGGTATTATCCCGGGAGCAATAGGGTCCATGATACCATTCATCCCTTTTTTTGCAAAACTGTCAAGATTTTTTGTTTTTGCATACTGAAGAACCGTTTTTCCATCAATCCTGACATCAGGTCTGTCACCCAACCCATCCATTATCAATAGCAGTATACTATCCATAGTATCACCCAAGAGATTAATGCACCAATACCTATTGAAATAAGGTTAACAGTATGTTTTGTTAAAATTTTTCCTTCAAGCGTTGCACCAAGTAAACTGTCAATCTGGCATCCCAGGAAACCAACAAGTATAGGGACCAGTATCCAAACCCTTGGTAAAACAGGAGAAAGAAGGAGCCAGCCTATTAATGACATGAGTAACGCACCAAAAAAGGCTGCGCCTGTTCCAAGCCAGGATACACCACCGTTTACACCTGGCTCAACCTTTCTCATGTTTGTAATCATATAAACCTTCTTGGATAATAACCCGATTTCGGATGCAAGCGTGTCAGATGCTGCAACAGAGACTACAGTAATAAAAAGTACATCTGAGATTCCTTTAGGTAGAACAAAACTGCTGAGAACTGCTATGAGGCCTGGTATTGTACCATTTGCAATTACATTATTCCATCTTCTTTCACCTTTTTTCCCCTCCTGTTGACCAATGTTTTTCTTAAAATTATATTTGTATTTTGTAACAGCAAAA
>JAUWIS010000175.1 GCA_030605245.1 Methanobacteriota archaeon
AATAAAAGACAAATTTTTTCATGAAGTAAGAAAGGGAAGAAAAGGGTTAAAAAAATGAGTTAGGGGGTCAGCAGTCAGTAGTCAGGGAAAACCCCTCTCCCCCCCCCTGATCCCTAACTACTATCCCCTAACCCCTTGATAAACCTTATATAACACTACTACTTTTACCAGATTGATGGTTCAGAAAGAGATTGAGAAGGTAAAAAAGGCTGAGAAACAGGGTTTAAATAATATCGAGGAAGCAAGCAGGAAAAAGGAATGGATGATAAAAAAGGCTGAGGAAAAAGCAGAAATGGAAGGGGATATGCTCGTTTCCAAGGCATAAAATGAGGGAGAAAAACTAAAAAAGGAAACTGAGGAAAAAGCGAAGGAGGAAGCGGGGAAGATAAAGATTAAATCTAAAAAAGAAGGAAAAAGGATGATGGAGACAGCAAAGGAGAAAAAACCTGAGGCTGTAGATTATGTTGTAAAAACAATTTTTGGAGGATAAAAGATGTTTTACCCTGCGAGAATGAAGGAGGTCTCAATCCTTGTTCATGATGATTATGTTAACGAGCTTGTGAAAAACCTGCATGAGTCAGAGATGATGGAGATTGTTGACGTTCACAAATCCGATAAGGACGTAAAAGAAATATTGATGCCGGGGGAAGTAAAGTCCGAGGCAGGTGAACTTGCCTCTCTCAGATTAAGAATTGGCAGAATCATTGAGATTTTGAATGAGGAAAAAAATGAAGGTTTTTTGAAAAGTCTTTTTTTTCCAAAAAAACCTGAAAAATATATGGTTAGGGTTAGAAATGCCAATAGAATAATAGAGGATACAAAAAAAATATTAGAGGATATTGAAACAAAGGTGTTAAATGCTGATGAAACACTTGAGAGAAACAGGGGAAAAACTGAAAAAATAAATGAAAAAGAAAAACAGGTTTCATTACTTAAAACATTGGATTTTGATTTAGGTTTCATTGGTGAATCAGAATATGTTACAATTAAAGCAGGTGTAACAGAAAACATAACTGAACTAAGAAACAGGTTGAAGGACAAATGCGCAGCATTGTTTTCATCATTGGTGGATGAGAAAAAAGGGGGATATGCTGTTTTGATTGTTTTTCACAAGGATGAATCAGTTGATTTAAGGAAGGTTTTCACAGAATTTGATTTAAAAGTTAAAGGCAGGCCAAACAGGATTCTTGAGGAAATAGGGAATGGAAAGGAGGAACTTGAGGAGGAAAACAGAGAAACATTTTCATTGTTAAAGGATTTGAATGATAAATACAGGGAAAAACTTTGTGTTCTTAATGATGAAGTTGAGATTGAGAGAAACAGGAAAGAAATCACAGCAAAATTTGGTAAAACAGAAAATACATCTGTTATCATTGGATGGATGGCTGAGAAAAATGAGCCAGGGTTAAAAATGCTTGTTGATGGTGTGACCAAGGGTTATGCATATTGTTCATTTGCTCATCCTAAAAGGCCTGAGAAGGTTCCTGTTTGCATGGACAATCCCAGATGGGCTAAACCTTTTGACGCACTCACAGAAATGTTTGCACCCCCAAAATATGATGAGGTTGCCCCTACAATGATTATAGCACCCATATTTGTAATATTTTTTGGTTTCATGCTTGGTGATGCAGTATATGGTGGCATAATACTGATAACAGGGCTGCTTCTTCTCAGAGGCATAGGCAGGCTCAGTAAGGAAATGAAAAATGCATCCATTTTGGTATCAGCAGTTGGTGCATCAACAATATTTTTTGGTATTCTTCAGGGAGGATATCTTGGTGATGCACCTATGAGATTTTTTGGTTTTGAACCACTATGTATCCTGAACAGTATGAAACAGCCGATAACCATACTCAAGATGGCATTGATCATAGGATTACTCCATATAAACCTTGGTTTGATCCTGGCAGCGTATCAGAACTACAATAAAAAGGATTACAGCAGCATTGCTCAGGATCAGGTATCATGGTGGCTTTTGCAGCCATCAGGTGCAGTACTCATTCTTCATTTTTTTGGATGGTATTCTTTCCCGTTAACAGCAATCTATTTTGCATCTATGGGAATACTGCTTGGTCTTGCATTGCTTATTATAAGAAAAAAAGGCCTTTTCTTCTTTGAACTCACCGGCTTTATCGGGAACTGGCTTTCCTATACAAGATTGCTTGCTTTGGGCCTGGCAACAGCAGGTATAGCCCTCACAGTAAACATAATCACGGAAATGGGGCCAAAACTTTACTCAAGAATACCCCTGCCATTATCTTTTATAATTTTAGGGATAGGTGTAGGATTAAGTATTTTTGGTTTAAAAAAGAAGAAAGGCATTAAATCACTGTCAATGAAGATAATTGGTGCTTCATTTTTGCTAATTGGCTTATCCGTAATTATAGAAATACCTGTTTTGTTCGCGGTAGTTGTTGGCGGAACAATATTTGTTGCTGGACATAGTTTCAACCTTGGAATTCAGGCACTGGGTTCATTTGTTCATTCTCTGCGTCTTCAGTATGTAGAGTTTTTCAGTCAATTCTATTCTGGCGGAGGCAAAAGGTTTAAACCTTTCAAAACAGATAGAAAATATACAGTAGTGGAGTGATAATATGGAAATAAGTGGTGCGTTCCTTGCAG
>JAUWIS010000090.1 GCA_030605245.1 Methanobacteriota archaeon
AGGACAACATATACTATGAAGAAACAAATCATAGGTTTGTTGTAAGAGACATTCTCACTGAGGAGGCTTTAAGCATCTCAAATGGGGAAACGGTGGATGTATCAAGAATATTCACAATCCAGGATGAATGGAACAAAAACAATCTTAGTGTGGTGGTTTTTGTTCAAAGCGATACCACGAAGGAGGTGTTGCAGGCGGGTATTTATAATTTTGTCCCAACAAAAAACGCTGCCTTAGCTCCAACCACCTCTACATCCTCAGCAGAGAGTTTTTCAGCAAAAATAATTCAACCACAAAATATCTTTCTGGAAAAAACGGCTATTTCCATTTCTTTAGATATTTTCTTCTAGATCTTTTTAAAGAACTGCTGACAGAATCTTGACAAATGTGTACGGCGGTAATAATTCCAGCTGTTGGATCTCTGGTTATGATAGCCGCCACAAACGGAGAGATTAAGATATTATGCTTAAGTCCCCGTCTGTGAGCTGGACCTTGGGTCCGACTTTCTGCGTCGAGCCAATGATGCAACTGCTTATATGATTTTGCCTTTTTCCCACCAGTGAGGAGATAAGTAAGAATTTTGGTCACGGCGCAGTGTGTTGCGTTGTCTGAAATTTTTAACACCTCATGTTATCCTCCTTTGTTTCTCTTTTTATTTAGATTTTTCCCTTCGACACAGGCGATTGATTGAAAAAAATGCATTTTTTCACTGTTATATGTGATGCTTTTATGCGAAAAACCATGAATCAGCACCGGCGATTGATTCTGAGTTGAACAAACACCGTAGGAGTGGATGATTTTCATGGTTTATACTGCTTAAAGAATCATCAAAAGATTATCAAGTCAGCTAACGGAGAAAACTTATATACAACAAAAAGGAATATGCAGGTGTGAAACATCTAAAGTTATCCGTTGCGTTTTCGAGAACTTGGGGAAATAATAGAACAAAGAAAGGTAGCACTATAAAAGGCAAACATGACTTTGACTATTTCGGGTAAAAAAAGGAATGATAACTTATACGCTGAGCAATAACCTAAGTCTTAATAATAACTTATGCTATTACATGGTACTATGAAACTCCTCTTTGGGCCTGCAGGCATACCTCTGTCATGTAAGGGCAGAACAGTGCTGGATGGTATAGTTGATGTAGGAAAACTTGGTTTGGATGTTATGGAAATACAAATGCTCAGACCCGGTGAATATATCGGTGATGTTGATAAAATCCGAAGGGCATCAAAGGATAACAATGTAAAACTTTTTGTGCACGCGCCATATTATACAAATCTAACAGGGGGTAAATCCGAAATAGAAAAATCCATGTCTTTAATCAAGGAAAGCGGTGCTTTTGTATCAGGGATTGGTGCGGAAATACTGATTCTGCATCCTGGGATGTATTATAAAAGCAGGAAAGCATCAATGGACGCTGTTGTAAGTAATCTCAGGCGTCTCAGGGATTCCTTTTCTAGCAGAGAACTCAAATGCAAAATAGGGGTAGAGGCATCAGGCAAGCAGGCCTTGTTTGGAGATGTAGATGAAGTTGTCACAGTATGCAAAAGGGTTAAAGGTATAGTTCCTGTAATCAATTTTGCACATATTCATGCAAGAGGCAACGGTTGTTTAAAGACTCCTGAAGACTTTCAGTCTATATTTGATAAACTAAAACCATTGAAACTTAAATCATACTATACCATTTTCTCAGGTGTTGTATATGAAAACGGTAATGAAATTGATCTTACGCCGATAAAGAAGGGTGATCTGAAATTTGACCCTCTTGCAGAATGCATTCTAAAGAATAAATACAGTATTATAATAATTTCAGGTTCACCCCTGTTGGAACATGATGCCCAGTACATGAAACTTATTTTGGACCGGGTAAAAGAGAAACTCTCCAAAAAGAAACCTGTGGTGAAGAAGGTTGAAAAGAAACCGATAAAGAAACCTAAAAAGGTTGTAAAGAAAAAGGTGATAAAAAGAAAACCTGTTAAAAAGAAGAAGAAAGTGATGAAAAAACCCAAGAAACCTGCGAAAAAAATAATGAAAGGGAAACCTGTGAAAAAAAAGAAGATGAAGCCCAAAAAAATAAAGAAGCCAAAAAAGATTTTGAAGAAGCCTAAAAAGGTGATGAAAAAGAAAATAAAAAAGGCGAAAAAGGTTTTGAAGAAGAAAACAACAAAAAAGAAAGCGCCTAAAAAGGTTGTAAAGAAAAAGGAAGTAAAAAGGGAGAAGATAAAGAAGTCAAAAAAGGTTTTGAAAAGGCCTAAAAAGATACTGAAAAAGAAGAAACCTAAAAAGATATTGAAGAAAAAGGTGGTAAAAAAGTCAAAAGTTAAAAAAGCCAAAACAAGGCTTGAACTTATGCGTGGGGTCTATGAGAAAAAGAAAAAGGAATATGAAAAGCGAAAAAAGGTAGGAAAAAGAAGATAAAAAGTTTTGATAGATATGTTTGATCCTTGGATTATAGTTGGTTTGATTTGTTTAATAATTCTACTGTTCCTCTCAGCATTTTTTTCAGCATCAGAGATTGCACTAATTTCATTAAGCAGGGTCAGGGTTAGGCAGGAGATAGAAAAAGGAAGAAAGAAAGCAGTAATTGTTCAAAACCTGCTGAAGAATCCTCAGAAGCTTATTGGTGCCATACTTGTTGGAAACAACATAGTAAATGTGTTCGCATCAATTCTCGCAGCCGTCATTGCAGTAAGAATCTTTGGTGATGCCGGCATAGGTATCGCAACATTTGTTATGACCCTTGTAATCCTTATATTCTGTGAGAACACACCAAAAGCGTTTGCTGTCAGGAATGAAAAATTTGCGTTCAGGATTGCCAGACCTGTTAAGGCAGTTGTGTTTTTACTATCACCAATTGCTTTAGTGATAAATGCTGTTTCAAATACTCTCATTAAACTGTTTGGCGGAAGGCCTGTGAAAAAAAGGGCTATAACTGAGGATGAAATCAAGACAATGCTGAAAATGGGTGAGGAGGAAGGTACAATAGAAAAGGATGAGAGAAAGATGATATATGAGGTTTTTGAGTTTGACGAAACAAGAATAAAAGAGGTAATGGTCCCAAGGAAAAAAATTGTATGTATAAACGAAGATAAAAATGTTAAGGATTTTATAGATCTTGTAAACAAAACAGGATACTCAAGAGTACCTGTGTATAGAGACAACGTTGATGATATTGTTGGCATGGTTCATGTAAAGGACACATTGGGGCTTGATAAGGATACCCCAATATACAGGATTATAAGACCAATCCTCAGGATAAAAACAACAGAAAAAGCTGATGAGGTTCTGAGGGAGATGCAAAGGAAGAGAACCCATATTGCAGTTGTTACCGATAAAAACAATAAAACAGTTGGTATGTTGTCCATGGAGGATTTAATAGAGGAAATAGTAGGGGAGATTGCTGATGAGTCTGAGATCTGACGGAAAAATCGAAGATTTTTCCTAGGATCTTACGGAATTTTCCATGGAAAATTCCTAAGATGTTAGGAAAAGTGTGAAACACTTTTCCGTAACATGTTAGGAAAAACGCAAAAGGCGTTTTTCCGTAACATTTCACGGAAAAATGTAGAGCATTTTCCGTAATAAATGAAAACCTTTATCATTCCTTATTATGATTCAAAAACAATGATTTCTGAGAAAACAATAAAAAATCAGTCGGAATTCCATGATGTTAATGTAAATTCTGATGCAATAAAAAACATAACGGTTGAATTACTGAGAAACGCTAACACAAAACTCCCTTCCGATGTTAAGAAAGCATTAAAAAATGCATATAAAAAGGAAAAAGGGATAGCAAAAACAAACATGAAAACAATACTTGAAAACATAAAACTTGCAGAAGCAACAAGAACACCAATGTGTCAGGACACAGGCATACTGATTTTTTATGTTAAAAACCCTGTAAAAAATATTGAAAAAGGAATAATTGAGGGCGTTAAGGAGGCAACAAAAATAATACCGTTAAGACCAAACGCTGTTCATCCGCTCTCAAGAAAAAACAGCAACAACAATGTTGGTGAAGAAATACCGTACATAAACTATGAGTTCACCCATGATGATTTCACTGAAATCACTGTTTTGCCAAAGGGCGCGGGTTCAGAGAACATGTCTGCTTTTACCATGCTTAACCCTTCAGATGGAATAAAAGGTGTAAAGGAGTTTGCATTAAAAACAGTAATAAAAGCAGGTGGAAAACCGTGTCCACCGACAATTGTTGGGATAGGAATAGGAGGTACTGCGGTTTTGTCAATGAAGCTTGCAAAAAAAGCATTGCTCAGGCCAATAAACAAGCATCATAAAGAAAAGAAAATTGCAAAACTTGAGTCTGCTCTCTACAATGCATTCAATCTAACAGGTATAGGGCCCATGGGTCTTGGAGGAAAAACAACGGTTCTTGGCGTGAACATTGAGTATGCGTCCTGTCATACTGCCTCACTGCCCGTTTCAATAAATTTTAACTGCTGGGCTGCAAGAAAGGCGA
>JAUWIS010000158.1 GCA_030605245.1 Methanobacteriota archaeon
ATATGATACTTTTACATTATGCTTTTTCAGGAGACTAATATCCTCATCGTTGAGGTGTATGCAATGCGCAGCTACGAGTTTAGGATCAAGGAAACCTATTTCATTTAGATATTTTACAGGGCTTTTATTGTGTTTTTTGATGAGATCATTGTTTTCCTTTTTTGTCTCGGCAAGATGAAAATGTACAATCAGATTTTTTTCATCAGCATAGTTTTTAATCCATCTCAATCCCTCTTCTGAAACAGTGTAAATAGCATGGGGACCCAGAGCAGGCTTTATCCTATCACTATGCATGTTTTCTATACTTCTTACTGTTTCCTTTGTTTTCTTAATCTCCTTCTCCCTTTTTTCCTCATTAAATAAATCAATGAAACCGTAACTCAGAACAGCCCTCATTCCCATTTCATCAACTGCTTTTGCAGCAGACTC
This sequence comes from Methanobacteriota archaeon, assembly GCA_030605245.1. Classification (GTDB taxonomy): domain Archaea; phylum Thermoplasmatota; class JASEFT01; order JASEFT01; family JAUWIS01; genus JAUWIS01. The sequence goes on from JAUWIS010000158.1 coordinate 430, forward strand.
CATGAAAAAATACATGTCGTTGAAACAGGTTGTTCCTGTTTTTATCATTTCAAGACAGGCAAGTTTGGTTCCCCAGTAAACATCTTCAGCTTTTAGTTTTGATTCTAGGGGCCAGATTTTATTCTGAAGCCATTCATCAAGTTTCATGTCATCAGCATATCCCCTGAAAAGGCACATTGCTGCATGCGTATGCGTGTTAACCATCCCGGGTATAATTGCCTTGCCTTTTCCATCGATTACATAATCTGCCTCTGTTTTTTTACCAATCTCCTGAATAATGTTAGCCTCAATGTAAACATCTGTTTCCCTTTTATCAAGAAGCGCATTTTTTATCAGTATACTCATCTAATCACCCTAACAACATTTTTTAATATCTTTTTTATTTCCTCAGAGTTTTTCCTGGCATTCTGTAATATCTGCTCAAATGTTAAAGATTCAAGTATGATTCCATTCGCATAATTGTCAACAGAACTGAGATTCACATATCTTAAACCAAGCTCTTTTGAGAGTGTTGCCTCTGCTGCCATGTTCATCCCAACAACATCAGCATAATTCTTTAAAAAGTTTATTTCTGCCTTTGTTTCGAGACGCGGACCTGTTGTCTGGACATAAACACCCTCATGAACAGTTAAACCATTTTTTTTTGCCTGTCCTACAACAATTTTTCTCATTTTTTCATCAATTTCCGGTGTGACATGCCCAATCTTTTTTTTATAATATGTCTGAACATTCCACAGATTAATGTAATCATTTGGAATAAAAACACAAGGAGGAGATATTTTCTTTTTCAAAGAACCAACAGATGTTACGCCTATTATTGACTCAACACCAATTTTTTTCAGAGCGAAAATATTTGCCCTGTAATTTATCATGTGCGGGGGGAGATTTCTTCTCTTCCCATGGCGAGGTAAAAAAGCAACTGTTTTACCTGAAAAGTCACCGATGTCTACAAAATCAGATGGATTTCCATATTTTGTTTTAACCTTCACAGATTTTGGTGACTCGAGCAGTTCAGAGAAATTACTTCCACCGATAATAGCGATCCTTGGTTTCATAAATAGGAATGGTTTTGAGGGTTTAATATTTTTGTTTCCTCATCCTTCTCAGAACATCGTTCCAAGATGGGATTTTTGTCTGTGGACCATAGCTTTCAACAATGAAACTTGCAACCGTTGATGCTATCATCCCACATTTTTCAAGTTCATAGTCTCTTGAAAGCCCTGCATAAAAACCTGCCCTGTAGCCATCTCCTGCGCCGGTGATATCAACAATCCTTTTTGCCTTGACAAGAGGTATTCTTATTTTTTCGTTTTCTGTGTAAATAACGCTTCCTTTTTTTCCTTTTGTTAAGATAAAAACATCAACAAAACTCAGGAGGCCTTCTAATTTTTTTATTTTCAAATACTTCATTGCTGTTTTACACTCTGATTCGGATGCAAAAAAATAGTTTGATTTTTTTAGCATGGATTTGAATGTCTTGGGGGAGTAAACATAATGTATTTCCTGAGCAGGGTCAAAACCAATTTTCTTACCCATTTTGTATGCGAGTGCAGCAATTTTTTTATAGTACCCGGGCCTCCCTGTTGTTATGTGGATAACCCTTGAACTTCTCACAGCATATTCAAGGAGTTTGAATTTTTCCATGTCCTTCATAGGACCCTGGTCCATGATTCCTATCTGGGACTGGTTTGATGACATAAGCCAGCACGTTGGCGTGGAATATCCTCTTACCTTCCTGAAATCCTTTAAATCCAAATTAGAGCTTTTTAATGCAGAATAGTAATCATCCGGGAAGTTTTCACCGACAAAGGTTGCCAGCGCTGTTTTAACCCCAAGCATCGACGATATTCTTGCAATGTTTGCACCAGGACCACCAAAGTATCTTTTATTGTCAACAAGTTCTATAGATGTGTTCGGCGCAGGGAATTTTGGTAGAGTAATTATGTAATCAATATTTGCATGACCAAAAACAGATAAAAAATTCATGTCCCGATTCTCCAACTGCTAAGATATTCCTTTTGCTCCTTTGTAAGCTCATCTATTTTTACATTCATTGCTTTTAGCTCGGATTTCGCAATTTCGGAATCAATCTCAGATGGGACATCATAAACCCGGTTTTCCATGTTTTGATGATTTTTAACAAGGTACTCTGCGCACAATGCCTGAACTGAGAAACTCATGTCCATAATTTCAACGGGATGACCCTGACCAACAGAAAGGTTTACAAGCCTCGCCTCACCAAGCAGGTAAACCCTTTTACCATTTTTTAGTTTGTATTCATCAACATATTCCCTCACCTTTTTCCTGCTAACAGAATTTTTTTCTAACGCGTCCTTTGAGATTTCACAGTCAAAATGACCCGAGTTTGCAAGAACACAGCCATCTTTTATGGAATCAAGGTGGGGTTCAG
>JAUWIS010000049.1 GCA_030605245.1 Methanobacteriota archaeon
AACAGATGCTAATAACCATGATATGTCCTGTATTTCTTTATCCATTTCCTGAAGAAGAAATCATCTATGCGCTTGTTGTAAACCAACCCTGATTTTTCCAGCGCTTCTAAGGATTTTTTAACTTGACCTGAAGACTTTAATTTATATTTTTCTATAAAAGACATGGAATAGTCTGCTTTATCCTCTACAGCCATAGCAAGCAAAAGCCTGCGCTGGAGTTCACTTCTTATCCTGTTCCATATAAGTTCAAACCCAGGGGTGAGGGAAGGCAGGATTTTTTCATCAAGCGCCTGTTTTATTATTTCTTTAGTAATTTTTTTTTCTGATAGATACCATGCCTCATGGCAAATACACTGAACATAAAACGGGATACCTTCACTAAATTTTATTACCATCTCTGCTGCTTTATCAGTAATATCTTTATTTGTGGCATTAAATTTTTTGATTATAAAGTTTCTTAAACAGTCATCAGGTATCGTTTTCAGTTCTAAAAATCTTGCAAACCTGTAAAAAGGTCTGCTTTTTGATTCAAACATCAGGGAGATAGTATGCTTTTCACTTCCTGTGAACATGTAGCTAACATTTTTATGTGCCTCAATTATAGCCCTAAACAGTTTTTCTATTCTTAACCCGTTGAATTTTTCTATTTCCTGAAACTCGTCAAAACAAACAATGATCCTTTTATTCTTTTTTTTAGCAACCCTTTCAGGAAAATTTAATGCATCCTCTAAAGCATCCTTTGTTTCCTTAAAAACAGGCTCAATTCCCATTTTTCCCTCTTTATCAACAAAAACCCTGACATTAATTTTTTTGAATAACCCTTTCAACTCTTTAGACAGTTTTTCAACTGAGGAATATGTTCTCTTTACAGTTTCATCAATAAGCATTGATGCTAATGCTTCTCCTGTTTCAACCCTCTGCAGACTTATTCTGAATGCAATTGCTTTCCTGCTGTTATTTATTCGTCTAAATGTTTCTTCTACCAGGGATGACTTCCCAAATTTTCTTGGTGAATACAGAATAACATGCTGCCCACCAAGAAGGCTTGCTGTAAGCTCTTTAATCTCTTTCTCCCTGCCGACAAAATGCTCTTTTGTAACTATAGAACCATAGACAAATGGATTCTTCATATTATTCATAAAGATAGAATAGTATAACATTTTATAAACCTTTCGGTAAGTTACCAATTGGTTACTAAATTAGGTTACCTTCTGGTAACTAACCATTTTATTTTATTCCCTTTTTTTCTATATTGGAACATCCTTTTTCAATCATTTTTTTATATTTTTGTCCACACCCTACTAGATTCATCCTTCTTCAATTATCTTTTTTATCATTTTTTTCTCTTTCTCAGCCATGTCTTTTGCATCTTTCATGTTTTTTGATTCTGCAAAAATCCTGTAGATAGGTTCTGTCCCAGATGGACGTACAAGCACCCATCCTTGAGAAAAAAATATTTTTACACCATCAATAGTATTCATCCTATATTTTTCTTTTTTCATTTTTTCAACAAAAATCGTCATAACCTTTTCCTTTTTTTCTCCAGGACATGGAATTTTTGTTTTGTACAAAAAATATGTTGGTACATCTGCAATTAACTCTGACAATGTTTTTTTGTTTTTTGCCATGATTTCAAGAATTTTCGCAGCAGCCATGCCTCCATCCCTGCAGTACTGAAAATCTGGGAAAATCAGTCCGCCATTTTCCTCACCACCAAAAACACCTTTTTTCTTTCTCATAACTCGCGCAATAACGGGTGAACCAACCTTTGTGTACTCTATTTTACCATGATATTTTTTAACAAGCTCCTCAACACAGGAGGAGGAACTGACAGCTGTCACAACCAGCCCTCCTTTGTTTTCCTTAACTATTTCACCTGCAAGAAAAGCAAGTGTTTTCTCACCGGGTATATAATCCCCTTTTTCATCAATAAAAACAGCCCTGTCAGCATCACCATCATGCGCCATACCCAGATCAGCACCAATTCCTTTCACTGTTTTCACCAAATCTTTAAGATTCTCAGGTGTCGGCTCTGAATTATGGGAGGGAACACCCATAGGATTCGCATTCAATGTTACGACTTTGCATCCCAGTGATTCAAGAAGATACGGCGCTGTATAGCATCCTGCACCGTTTGCGCAGTCCAAAACAACCTTTAACCCTGCCTTCCTTATTGTTTTAACATCTACCTGTTTTTTTATAGCGTTTATGTATTCATCATTAATTTTTTCATTTGATATTTTTCCAATATTTTCCCAGGATACTTTTTTGTAACTCTTTTTGAAAAAAATATTCTCAATTTTTTCCTCTTTTTCCCTATGAAGCTCTGTTCCATCAGAGTCAATACATTTTATACCATTAAACTTTGGCGGGTTGTGCGATGCAGTGATTATAACACCCATGTTTGCTTTAAAATAGGGAACAGCATACTGAAGAGCTGGTGTTGGCGCTATTCCCAAATCAAGAACATCTGCTCCTGTTGAAATCAGGCCTGAAACAACAGCATTCTTCATCATGTCTTTTGTTGTGCGCGTATCAGTGGCAATAACAATTTTTCCTTTACCAAGAAATGTTCCGATCGCCATTCCCATCTCAGCACCAAAAACCGGTGTCATCAACTCGCCAACAATGCCTCTTATACCATCTGTGCCGAACAGTCGTTTCATAATGATATAGCATGCATTTCATCCTAATTAAATTTATATCTTTGAGATTAAACGTTTTTCAACATAGTTCTTTATGGATTTTTGAATTGTCCTGATTTCCTCAGTATCTGGCAATGCTTTAATAATTTTATCCAGATAATGATTTTGATGAATGTAGTTTAAGGTAGGAAAAAAATTGATATCAAATACCCAGCTTAGCTGCATAAGTTTCATATCATTGTATCCTTTTAATTCATGAGATTTTATAATTCTCTGATTTAGTATATCTTTAATAAAGCAGGATGAGTATTCATTGGTATCTGGAAGTTCAAACTCCAATGCAGGATTAGGATGAATCTTTCTTTTTTTATAATAATCTGTAACAACATATAAGATATCCATTTTATCTGCATCACGAATTAGTTTTGAATAAAACAAACAACCTGAATCCTCATTATCCGGAAGTTCAGGCATATTATGATACATTATTGATTTATAGATTATTTCTTTTTCCTTATTTGTTAAACAAGAAAGTACCCTATTTTTTTTAAGGATTTTTAATCCGAGAACAGCATGGTTCTCAGATTTATTATCATTGAAAGTATTGTATTTTATGAATTGTTCAAAACGCCCTATATCATGAAATAATGCAATTGTCTCTGCCATGTAAAGCTTGTTTTTACTAAGATTTAGTAGTTTGCCCAAGTGAACAATATTTTTACAGACTCTTAATGTGTGTTCCTCTTTAAGTTTTATGTTCTCCATAATCTCTGGTTTTTCTGAGTAAAAATTACTCATATAATTATGAAACCATGATTGGAAAAAAGAAAGATTGTTCTTATTCATAATTCCTTACACCTTTAAATTTAATCATTAAACCTTTATAGGTTACATAATATTTTATGTTTATCATGATATGATATGTCTGTTAGCTTATGGTTAGTATAACCTATGCGATTAACAGAAGTTTGTGGAGCAATTTTGGTCGAGGCTCTGCAAGAGCTGAGCCGGTTTCATCGTTTGATCTCTTACTTATTGTTTTGATTGGGGCAATTGTGTCTGGGATAATGATGAGGATAAGATAATCATCTGTTTTTATAGAAAACAACAATTCTCCTGATGTTTTCTGCGTTCGTCAAGAAAGCAATTAAAAGAATTGCTAGAAAGGGAAAATTTAGTACTGCAAAAAGAAACACAATAAATATCCTGACATCCCTGCCAATTCTGAAATAATGTCCTTTGATCCTTTTCCTCATTAAACCATCATATTTGTCAGCTGTGTAGCTGTTCATGAAAGCACCTATGATTGCAAGAAAACCAATGAAGAGAATCAGAAAATTTCTGTTTGTAAAATAAGCATAATTAGAGAGAAGCACAAAATTTTTGGTTGCAAAGTAAGCATAATAAGTCAAACCAAAAAGAAGAAAAGCATCTGCATACCTATCTAAAACAGCATCAAACCATCCACCAAAATCTGAGGCTTGGAACTTCAATCTTGCTATTTCACCATCACATCCATCTATGACAGATGAAATTTGAGCAATTATTCCACCCAACAATAAATATGGATATTCTCCTAAAAAGAACATGGATGCACCTATACAGCAAAGAATAAAGGAAAATAAAGAAACTTGATTTGGTGTAATGTTTGTTTTTACAAGATATTTTGATATTCTTGTTGATATTGGTCTGTTAATGTACCTTGACACAGGTCCGTCAGATGTTTTTTTCAGATTATCCAAGAGTTTTTTTTCTGTTTTCTTAAATGCTTTCTCATCATCTATGTCAACCCAGTAACTATTTTTGATGTCAAAAGTTTTAGCTTTTCCGTTATTATCCATTATTTTTATACCACCTGAAAGGGAATCATCATGATTATGTAAACTTTCCTCTATGGCTTTGAATATTGCTGGGGAGCAAAGAAAAATCCCTGTGTCATAAGAATTGTATTTTTTGATATTCTTTCCTATATCCAAAATTTTGTTGTTTTTGACAAGAACTTTGGTGGCATCATCAACATCAACAAACTCATTGGTCTTAACATTATAATCCACAGTTAGCATAACCTCATCGTTTTCTATTCTTTCATTCTTCAGCTTCATTAGGATTGATTCATTAAATATATGGTCAGCCATCAATAGGATAAAATTCTCTTTAAGCATATCTTTTGCTTTAAGGACAGAAATACCGTTTCCCTTTTCCCATTCATCATTTATGATGTTTGTAATATTGATTTTTCTGGTTAGGCTAAAATGCTCTAAATGTTTCCTTATCTTCTCACCATTATAGCCAGTGACAACATAAAAATCAGTCAGACCCCTTTTTTTTGCTGTTAGGATAACCCTTTCAAGAAGCGGCAGACCTAAAAGTGGAATGAGGGGTTTTGAATCCCCCTTTTTTGATAATCTGCTTCCTTTACCTGCAGCAATGATGAGACATTTCACATTCTTAATCCTCTCGTTTGCCGGCAATAAATTCCTCAGTTATTCTATATGCCTCATCATCCGTATACTGTTTGGGAGGGTGCTTCATAAAGTATGCAGAAGGGGAATACAAAACACCACCTACACCCCTGTTAAGAGCCAGTTTACAGCATCTAATCGCATCAATCACAACCCCTGCAGAATTTGGGGAATCCTCCACAGATAAACGCAACTCGAGATTCATGGGTATATTACCAAAAATTTTTCCTTCCATCCTCAGAAAACAGATTTTGTTGTCCTTCTGCCATGCTACCCAGTCACTCGGTCCAATGTGTATATTTTCATCATCAAGTCTACTACCAAGTACAGACTGCACCGCTTCTGTTTTTGACGTCTTTTTTGACATAAGCCTGCTTCTGTTAAGCATGTTTAAAAAATCAGTGTTTCCACCCGTGTTTAACTGATATGTTCTCTCAAGTTTCACACCTCTTTTCCTGAATAAATCAGCAAGGATTCTATGAATGATTGTAGCACCAAGCTGAGACTTTATGTCGTCACCAATTATTGGTGTATTTCTTTCTTTAAATCTTTTTGACCATTCAGGGTTGCTTGCTATAAAAACAGGTATGTTATTTATAAATGCTGTTCCTGTATCAAGAGCGCATTCAGCATAAAATCTTGCAGCCTGCTCAGATCCCACAGGAAGATAATTCAAAAGTATCTCGGTCCCCGAGTCATTCAAAACCTTGATCACCCCCTCTTTTGAAGATTCTTTCTCCTCACCAGGAACAAATGTATATTTACTATCGTAGTTTTTCATATGCTCGGAAAAACCATCGAGTATCCTTCCCATCTTTACTTTAACACCTTTTTTGGACACATCTTTACAGAATACCTTTGTGCAGTTTGGTAGCTCAAAGATAGCCTCTGAAACATCCTTCCCAACCTTTCTTTTATCTATATCAAAAGCAGATACCACCTCAATATCATAAGGCTTGTAGCCACCAATATCCCAGTGCATCAACCCAATTGCATCTTTACCCCCCTTGTTTTTGTAGTACTCAATGCCTTGAAGCAGTGCACTTGCGCAGTCTCCGACCCCTATAATTCCGATTTTGATTTTTTCCATAACAACTCCCCCTATAAATACTTGATAAATGAAGCAAATCTTCTACATCAGAAATCACATATCTTCATAAGGAAATATAATATTAGCAAGGAAGGATATATAGGTTTTGGTGGTTATTTTCTCTCCTCAGCCTCAATCTTCTCATCACTTAATATCAATCCTTTTTTTATCCTGCTCTTGTCACCGGCAACAAGATTTCTGAGTTTAGCATCATTATCCACAACACATCCTTCA
>JAUWIS010000055.1 GCA_030605245.1 Methanobacteriota archaeon
ATCGCTCCCTGGGTTTTTCCTCATCAGGCAACTCTTTGATTGTAAATTTGTATCCTGTCTTTTTCTTTGTGTCACATTCTACAACCCAATTATCAATGTGTTTTGCGGATAGCATGGTTTCACCATTTCCATAAAAGTAGATGTTACTTTATAAGCCATGAGCGTACAGTACCGGAAGGGTACAAGGGTACACCCTAAACCGCAGAGATTTTGATTGCAAGTTTCTGGGAAGCGAAATTTCTGCAACGTTGCTTGCGCAAGGTTTATAACTCAAAAATGGGATTATGTTCTGATGGAAGCGTTATCTAAAAATTTCGTAAATTTATTTCCAACTTTAGGCTGTTATTTTCTCCTTCAGATACTAATACTTTTACTATGCCCACTCTTCGCTTCTGAGACAGTTATTACAACAAGTCCTCAAATGCATCCACTCATAACACCATTCTTTATCTGGGTTGTTGGGACAGGGGGTTCATTTATCCTAAGCAAAAACTTCTCCGAGGTACTTATAAAAGAACTGCCAATTATCGGAACCATTGTAAGTAATCTATGGTGGTTAGTAAGTTTATTACTTGCTTTGTTATCCTTTCACAATTGTTTCTAAAAAATATATGGAGGTTGTAGGAAAACTACTCACGCAACCGACTAGTTTCATAATTCATTCCTTCGGCAGCAGATTCGGTATCCCATCCTTTATTTCATACTCACCGCATTTTTTGCAAACAAGTTTTCCTTCTATTATCTCATCATCTTTTTCTTTCTCAGTTTTTAGTTCCAGATCCCCTTTACAGGTTGGGCAGCAGAGTATTTCCATGAGTTCCTTTTTCAAAGTATCACCAAATATGAAATATACTTCACACCTTAAATATTATTATTCGCCAGTTGCCTCCGAATGCTGTTATTGTTAACTAAAAAATTCACCCGTTACCAGCAGATGCCATTATTGTCAGTTGGAAAATAAGTGTTTCACCGCCGAGATCATGCGCATCTGGGTCAGTTCCGTATGCAAGCTCGGGTGGAACCCTGACCTTTTTTGTTTCACCCTGAGCAAGTCTTTCCTTTTCCATGCCAAGCAGTCCAAGGTAGAAACCATCAATGTATGTTACCTGCTCTAATGATCCTGCCTCAGGCTCTCCTGCTGTTGCAGGAAGTGTCCCGGAATCAAGTTGATTTCCATCAGTATCCCATAAAATATACTGAACAATTACCTGGTCCCCTTTTTTTGTTGTAACACCATCAGTTTTTGTTACATCAAGTCTGAGTGTGAGTGTATCCTTCGCATCTGGGTTGTTAACAGAGGTTGCTGTGATGTTTGCAAAATAGGAACCAGTTGGTAATGAGGTTTCATAGTAGATTGTATTCCATTGAATTCCTTCAGTGTTTACCTGCATAATATCATGTTCAAATGATATACCAAAACCATCTGGTGCATCTGCTTTGAATCTGAAACTATCAGTTTTTTCACCTGTGTTGTTGAGAAGTATTACCCCGCAATCGTTTGGTCCGCATATACTGACAGCATAGACATCCTCAGATATTTTAGTGTCATCAAGATATGTGAGGTCAACACCGCCTGTATAGGTTTCTGTTTCTTTTTGTTTTTCTGTCTTAATGTTTGTAATGCTGAGTCCTGCTATGATTATGATGATGAGCAGAGCGACCCACAGAATTTTTTTACTCATGTTTACCCCCATCTTTTGTACAGATTGTTTTCAATTCCCAGGCAGTCCATTATTTTTCCAACAACAAAATTTATTGTGTCATCAAGATTTTTTGGTTTTGGATAAAATCCCGGCATAGCTGGGAGGATGATTGCATTGTTTTCTGACAGTTTTGCCATGTTCTGCAAATGTATTGTTGAAACAGGTGTTTCCCTTGGAACAATAACAAGCTTCCTTTTCTCCTTCAGGCAGACAGATGCTGCCCTTGTTATCAGGTTATCAGATATCCCGTTTGCGATTTTTGAAAGTGTTGACATGGAACATGGAACAATAACCATGGCTTCAAAAAGAAATGAACCTGATGAGATATTTGGAAACAAATCATTGTTTTCATAGTAATGCTTAGCAAGTTTTTTCACATCATTAATTTTGTATTCTGTTTCCTGTTCCATAATTTTTTTTGCGTTCTCGGAAATAATCAAAAACTTTTCCTCTTTTAAATTTTCCAAAAACCTTATTCCATATACTGTGCCTGATGCACCTGTAATACCTATCACAATTTTCATTCTACCACATGCGCAAACGCAACATTACCTGATATTTTCTCAATCTTTATTTTCACTTTTGAGCCTTTTGTCGTACTTGGAACAAAAACAGTGTATCTGTCAAGGCGTACCATACCATCGCCTCTTCTGCTTATGCCTTCAATCATAACATCATATGTTTTACCTTCTGAAACAACTGGTTCTGTGGTTTTTGTGATAACTGCTGTTACAGGCCTGTGCGCACCACATGCATCACATTTCAGAATCAGTATCCTCCCTTCCTTTTCAAGATGCGTATCTGGTTTACCACATTCTGAGCATAAAACAAATGTTTTGATGTAGTCATTAATTTTGTTTTCTATCTGCCTGCTCATCACCCTTCCTTTGAACAATGCTCTTCTTCCATCCATGTTTCCTGATGTGCCTATCTCTTTCATCAGATATGCCATAATATGCCTTTGTTCCCTGTTGATTCTGTCTGCAATATCAGCAAAATTTCTGATAACAGTTATGTTCCCCTCATACAGTATCTGAGGGTTTGGCATCTCAAACCTCTCATGTGCTTTTACATTTTCAGGTATTTTTTCCCTGGCTCTTTCAAGTAATGACTTGTAATCATATTCCATAAACAGTAATCATTTTATGTTATTAAAAACTTGCCATGTTGATGAGAATAGATGAAATAGATATTGATCCCAGGGTTATAAACATATTAAAGGAGCATGGTATAAATAATCTTTATCCTCCTCAGGAAGAATCAATAGATTATGCGCTTAACGGGGAAAACCTTGTTTTGTCTGTTCCAACCGCGGGTGGTAAAAGCCTTGTTGCATATCTTGCCATGCTGAAATCTGTTCTCAACGGTGGGAAAGCCATGTATATTGTTCCTCTCAGGGCTTTAGCATCTGAAAAATATGATGATTTGTCTATTTTTGAGAAAATCGGTGTAAGGACAGCAGTCTCATACGGTGATCTTGATTCACCTGAACCAATGCTTGATTCGTTTGATATCATCATCGTAACATCCGAGAAAGCAGATTCATTACTCAGGCACAGGGCATATTGGCTTAAAAAAATCTCAGTTGTTGTTGCTGATGAAATACATCTGATAAATGATGCGGGCAGAGGACCAACGCTTGAGATAATACTCTCAAGATTCAAGGAGGATGCGCAAATCATTGGCTTGTCAGCTACTATAAAAAACTCAGATGAGCTTGCAGGATGGCTTAATGCAAAACATGTGAAAAGTGACTGGAGACCTGTTCCTTTGAAGGAAGGAATATACCTTGATGGAAAGATTAGTTTCATGGATAACACATATAAGAAAATAAAAAAACAGGAAAATGAGGTTGCCTCACTTGTTTCTGATACCTTGGGAGATAAAGGTCAGGTTTTGATTTTCACAAACACGCGCAGGTCTGCTGAGTCTCTAACTGAGAAACTATCCGATTTATGTAAACAATTTCTTGATGAGTCTGAGAAATCTGAGCTAAAAAATGCCTCTGAGAAAATAATTAAATCTCAGTCAGAGCCAACATCAGCAGGGGCAAAAATTTCTAAATGTGTCAGAAATGGTGCAGCATATCATCATGCAGGATTAAGTAATACTCAGAGAAAAATTGTTGAGTCTAATTTCAGGAATGGGAAAATAAAATGTATTGCCGCGACACCAACACTTGCTGCTGGCATAAATCTTCCCGCGAGAAGGGTTGTTATCAAAAATCTTTATCGTTTTGACCCGAATTTTGGTAGAACACCAATACCAATACTGGAGATAAAGCAGATGGAGGGCAGGGCAGGCAGGCCACAGTATGACAAAGAAGGCGAGGCAGTATTAATTGCAAAGAACGAGAATGAAAAAAATAAGATTTATGAGGATTATCTGCTCAATGAAACTGAGGAAATATATTCAAAACTTGGTTCTGAAAAGTCTTTAAGAACGCACATACTGTCATCCATAGCCGCAGGATTTGTGAGCAATGAAAATGAACTGAAAAATTTTATAGGGAACACATTTTATGCCTATCAGACAGAGGCATGGAAGATGGATAACATAATAGAAAATGTTGTCTTTTTTCTTGAGGAAAACAACATGATAAAAAATTTTAATGCAACAAAATATGGTAAAAAGGTTTCAGACCTTTACATAGACCCCCTTTCTGCAGTTAAAATAAAAAAGGCTCTGGAAAAGAATATTTCATCTAATTTTTTGCTATTGCATACTGTATGCACAACACCTGATATGAGGATTCTTTATTTAAGAAAAAACGATTATGAATGGGTTGAGGAAAAAGCAGAAAAACACAAAGAAATAGTTGTTGATGATGATTACGAATATTTTCTTTCCCAGGTAAAGACCGCCTGTCTGCTTGAGGACTGGCTTAATGAGTTTTCAGAAGAAAGCATTATAAATAAATATAGGGTTGGTTCTGGTGACATATATGCTAAAACTGAAACAGGTGAATGGCTCCTTTATTCCATGAGGGAACTTGCAGGGTTGTTTAACAGGGATATTATGAGAACATTGAACAAATTGATGAGAAGGATGAAATACGGTGTGAAAGAAGAACTTCTTGAGTTAACAACCATAAAAGGTGTTGGGAGAATAAGGGCAAGAACACTGTTTAATCATGATTTAAAAACAATTGATGATTTAAGAAAAACAAATCTTGAGTCTCTTTCCAAAATTGAAAAAATCGGGAAATCCCTGGCAGAGGATATCAAAAGGCAGATAACATGATAAAAATCATTGGAGCTGAAGGCAGGATAAAAAACCCTGAGTCTTTCCTTGGAAAAATCAGGGTTTTTTCAGAGGAAAAAAATGTTGAAATAGCTGTTTTGGATGCAGAAATGGTTTTTGGAAAGGAGCATCTAATTTCAGCAGTCCAGCATGCTTTGAGGGCGTTTGAGCGGAAAAAAAGTTTTTCAAATAAACTGTCAACAGAGATTCTTGTTTATGCATCCGGTGATAATCAGATTGGGAATGCGATTCAGAAAATGGGAATAAAAAAGGAAACAAAAAAGTTCGCTCTTGTTGTCATTGGTGAATGCAATATTGATAATATGCTTTCATTTCTGAAACTGAAAAGAAATGATGCTGTTTTAAAGAAAAACCTAAAAGTATTGAAGCAGTTTGGTATAACTGAAAATGAGATAAATGCTGTTTATCGTCCAGCTGATTTGATTCTGGAAAAAATTGCACTGGTGGATGTTAGGAAATAATTATATTCCTTGAAAACTATACATAAATGATGGAAAGAACAAAGGTCATAGGAGACATATCAGAACTTGTCCCTATCCTGCGAATTGTGAACACAAAAACAAAGATAAATGTTTTTAAAGAATTGATATCCAGTTGGAAAACCCTGAAAGAAATAGAAAAAAAATATGGTGAAGAAGGAAAGGAGGCACTGGCCCTTTTTGAGAACATAAAAATTGTTGATTCAAAATGGCAGTCGGGCGAGCATCCTGAGAAGGTATATCATTCCTATTATTCCTCATTTCACATAAATGCTTCCTGCCCTATAACAGAGATGGGTGATGTGCTGGCAACCGTGATGATGCCCGATAACGAGTTTAAAAAAATAGAGAAAAAAATTTGTGAACTCGCAGGTGAAAAAGGAAAATTTGTTGGTGATGTTGCCGCTGCTCTAAATGTTTCCCCTACGCTGCTTAAAGGTATTATAAGAAGGTCAACAAAACTGGAATACAGGGGGCACATGGTGTCGAGAAAAATAAAGATGGAGGAATAAAAAATGGAAAAAGAAATATTTCTGAGGAAAGGGG
>JAUWIS010000088.1 GCA_030605245.1 Methanobacteriota archaeon
CTTTGATTGCTGAGGAGACATTACAATAAAATTATATACACAGAAACCCCTTATCATTGGGTGAGAAAAATGAAAGCAGCATCAAGGATTGTGTTTCATGCGCCGTCAAACATAAAACCAAAAACACTGGAGAATATTTCAAAAACCATAGTGAAATCACTGAAGGGAAAAACAGTGAGGAAAGATGGCAGGGTAAACATCTCGCGTGTTAGTCTGAATGTAGCAGTTACAGAGCCTGAAGGTTATGTGAAGATAGATGATTCTACTGAGATTGAGATAATGCCAAAGCCGCTGAAATCAGATATTCTTCTTGCGGTTGATACTTCCTATTCCATGACAAAGGATGATTACAAGCCAAGCAGGTATGAGGCTGCAAAAAATGCTGTCCTCTTTTTCCTTAACCAGAAAATAGACACAAAGGACAGGGTTGGTGTTATGACCTTCGGGAGCACCTGTTATGAGAAAATCCCTCTTACAACAGTGAATGAGGAAACCCTGGCAGAGACTTCATCAGTGTTTCAGGACACGAAGCCAGCAGGCAGAACATCGTTATCATCCGCGCTTATCACCGCGTTGGGAATATTCATGGATCAGGGAATGCCTGAGAACTCAAAAACACTCATACTTTTAACGGATGGGGTGGACAACATGGGTGGGAACCCTGTTGCTGAAGCACAAAAACTGAAGGAAAACGGTATAACCGTTTATCCTGTTCTTATAGGAACAAAAATCCATTATGATGAAAAAACACTAACCGAGATTGCAAACCTGACAGGCGGTAGTTTTTACTCTGCACCAGACAGGGATGAACTGATTAATTTGTACTCTGAGCTTGCCGGGAAAAGGAAAAGAATCAGGGAGATGAAAAAAATTGAGGATATAAAAAAAATAGAAACTTCTGAAGTAAAAAAAGAGGAAAGCGGGATATCAAAAACCCTGAAGAGGATTAAGGACAAGATGTGGTAAAAATGGGTGTTGAGGAAAAGGTTGATAGGGCTATAGATAAGAGATACAGGAAAAGATTTGGGGAAAACCTGCATGAGGAGCCAAGGATGCTTGAGCCAATAGAATCAGGCGGAGGGCATGTTACACCTGAGCCGGTGGAAGCAGGAAAACCTGTCATGCTTGAGCCTGTTAAACCAAGGACGAGAGCAGCAGTTGCAGGTATTCTGCTGATTGTTGCTGGTATGCTATCTATAATAACATGGGCATATTCTGTTTTTCTTGGTTTCCCGTTAATATCCGTTGAGTCTAACACACTAATTGTTTTCGCAGTAGGTGGCTCTGTTTTCGCATTATTCGCAGTAATAGCAGGTGTAATGGCATCTGTTGGAAAAAACTGGAAAACATGCATTGTTTTCAGTCTCCTTGGAATCCTGAGCATAGGCTTTCTTGTTTCAAGCATACTGTGCATTGTAGCATTCATAATTTTGCTTGTGTCAAAAAAAGAGTTTTAAACCCTGCCTCTCTTAACCCATAGTCTCAGGCTTTTAACATGCTGCCTTATTATAACATTTTTTGGAGATAAAATACCATAACCCTTTGTTCTTTTTTTCTCTATCTCCTGGAGTAAATCATCAATCCTGAAACTGTTGAGGTTGAATTCTGTAATACCGTACCCAACCTCGTTTGCTGAATGCGCATCACTGCCGCCTGTTTTACCAATATCTAATTTTTTAGCAAGAGACTCAGCCTTTTTATTTTCCCATTCCATTGACCTGCTGTTAAAAACCTCAATACCCGTAAATTTTCCTGCATTTTTTTCACCTAAACCGGAAATTATCCTGTAAGGATGGGGCAGAATTGGTATACCGCCAAGATTGATTATTTTTTCAACAGTTTCCTCAACCGACAGTTTTTTTGGAATGTTTTCTTTTACATTCAGGGCAAGAATATGCCCTTCCGCAGATGAAATCTCAATACCGGGTATGACAACAAAATCCTTCATTTCTTTTGCAATCTCAAAACCCTTTAATCCACCTGCCACATTATTATGGTCAACAATTGCTATACCATCCAGTCCTTTCTTTTTTAGCATGTTGGATGATTTTCTTTGGTGAATCAACAGCATCATCCGAATAATCTGAATGCACATGCATATCAATTTTCATCTAATCCTTGCCCCGTTCTTAACATTTTTATCAGGGCTGAGTATTGCCACAGTTTTCCCATCATCAGCAGCAAGAAGCATACCATCTGACATAATTCCTCTAAGTTTTGCAGGCTTCAGATTTGTTACCACAACAATTTTCTTTCCAACAAGCTCTTCTTTTTTGTAATCTTTTTTTAGTCCTGCAACAAGCTGTCGTTCCTCATCACCCATGTCCACTTTCAGAATATACAGCTTCTCTGCATCAGGATGCTCCTCAACATTTTTTATCTCGCCAACCCTGAGCTCAATTTTTGCAAAATCCTCTATGTTTAACATTTTTTCTTCCTCCATCTCAATCTTCTTAAATAAAGGCGCTATGTTATTCAACTCTCCTTTAACATCTGTTTTACCGTCATCCCATCCTAAATTTTTGTATCCTATCATTGACTGAAGCTTCTTTCCTGAAAACGGAAGAAAAGGATACATCAGAACAGACAACGCCTTCACAATCCTCATGCAGACATGCATTGTTGTCCCACATCCTTTTTTATCTTCTTTAATGCTTTTCCAGGGTGCTTTTTCATCTATATACCTGTTCCCAAACTGCGCTAACTCCATCACTGTTTTCATTGCGTTTTTGAACTCGCATTTTTCTATATATTTTTCTGTTTTTGAAAAACTTTCACCTATTTTTTTCAATACATCTTTATCCAAGTCATCAGGCTCATATCCTTCTGGTATTTTCTCAAAATTTTTCTTAGTGAATGTTAAAACCCTGTGAATAAAATTACCAAGTGTTGCAACAAGTACATTGTTGTTTTTCATTATAAAATCATCCCAGCTAAAATCAACATCCCTGTTCTCAGGCATGTTTACTGAAAGGTAATATCTCAAAGGATCCGGCTCAAACTCTTTCAGGTATTCAGGAACCCATATACCTCTTTTCCTGCTTTTTGAAAATCCTTCCCCTTTTAATGTCAAAAACTCATTTGCAGGCACATTGTATGGCAGATTCAGTCCACCGTAACCAAGAAGCATGGATGGCCATATAATCGTATGGAATGGTATGTTGTCCTTGCCTATGAAATAGTAATGTTTCGTGTTTTTATCCTTCCAGAAATCTTCCCAGAAAGAAAACTCTTTGGATGTGGAAAGATAACCTGTTACTGCATCAAACCACACATAAATCCGTTTGTCATCATATCCCTCCAGAGGTATTTTAACACCCCATTCAAGGTTTCTTGTTATAGGTCTATCCTCAAGATTTTTTATCCAGTTCATGGTGAATCTGTAAACATTCTCCTTCCAGAATTTTTTATCCTTCATATAATCTGTTAACTGTTTTTTGAAACTGCTCAGTTTAAGGAAAAACTGTTCTGTTTCCCTTTTCTCAGGCTCAGTGTTGCAGTTTTTACATCTTGGTGATATAAGCTCATCAGCATTCAATGTTTTCCCGCATTTCTCACACTGATCCCCTCTTGCATTCTCAAAATTACAGTGCGGGCATTTTCCTTCAACATATCTGTCAGGAAGCCATCTTTTGCATTTATCACAGTATAATGCAACACCCTTTTTTTTGTATATATATCCTTTTTTTAGAAGGGTTAAAAACATGTCCTGAACAACCTTTTCATGGTTTTTGTTTGTTGTTCGCGAAAACAAATCAAAACTTATACCAAGTTTTTTAAGGCATTCAACATGCTCATTATGATAGTAGTCAACAAACTCTTTCGGTGTTTTCCCCTGCTTCTCAGCCTCAAGTGTTATCGGTGTTCCATGCTCATCAGAGCCTGAGACCATAAGCACCATGTTTCCTTTCATCCTGTGATAACGCGCAAAAATATCTGGTGGGAGTAGTGAGCCTGCAATATGCCCTAGATGAAGTGAGCCGTTTGCATATGGCCAGGCAACAGCAATGAATATTTTTTCCATAAAGATGAATAGTAGAAGTATGATTTAAAATGTTCTATATTTTCTTCAATCTCCCAAGTATAGGCTCATAAACAATGCCTTTGTCCATCAATGAGTTAACAGTTTCTTCAACCGTGTTTTTATGCATCCCGTTTTCCTCTGCCTTTAATAGTAGCTTTTCCCAGGATGCGCCTTTTCCTTTATCGATTGCCTCAATCAATTTAATGATTTTTTTTTCATCTTCATTCTCTGCCTTCTTTTTTTCCAACGGTTTTTCCTCTTTTACCTGTTTTTTTTCTTTTTCCTCCGGCATTTTTTCTTCCTTTATTAGAGTCTCAGTTTCCTCTTTTTTTTCTGGTTCAGAGAGCATGTACCTGAGTGCATCTACAACCATCCTAAAATATTTTTCAACATCAGTTTTTCCATATCTTTCAATCGCTGATAAAACGCCCTCTGATAATGTTTTATCAAATCCGAGTGAAACAATTTTTTCAACATTAGGTGTTGCCATTCTTAATGC
>JAUWIS010000155.1 GCA_030605245.1 Methanobacteriota archaeon
CCGAGTTTTGATATGCTTGGACACACAGGATATGTTACATTTGCACGAAAAGCGAAAGTATCATAACCAATCAAAACATTCTCATTTATGGTGATAAAATTATGACTTTTGCGAAAGCGCAGGTGAAAAGGCTCATAAAGAAATCGGGTGGCAAGAGGGTTTCAAAGGAGGCTGTGAACACGCTGTCTCAGCTTATGGAGGACAAGGCATTGGAGGTTACAGCAAAGGCACTAAAGTTTGCCAGGTATGCAAAAAGAAGGACGCTGAAGGCATCTGATTTTGAAATGACGCAGCTATGAATATTGAAAACCATTCTAAGGTCTATAAATCATCTGATGACACGTTTCTGCTTTTGAAAAATATTGAGATAAAAAAGGGTGAAGATGTTTTGGACATGGGAACCGGTTCTGGTATTATTGGAATAAGCTGTGCTAAAAATGGTGCAAATGTTACCTGCGTAGATATAAACCCTTATGCTGTTGCTTTATGCAGGAGGAATGCTGAGTTAAATAATGGGGATGTGAAGGGTGTTGAAAGCGACCTTTTTGAGAAAATAAAAGGAAGATTTGATGTGATAGTGTTCAATCCTCCGTATCTGCCAACATCAAAAAATGAGAGGATTGATGATGAGATTAATTCCGCATGGGATGGAGGAGAGGATGGAAGTGATGTTACACTCAGGTTTCTGAACAGTTTTAAAAAATATCTGAAAAAGAATGGCAGATGCTATCTTCTTGTTTCATCATTGAATAAAAAGGCATTAAAGAAGATTGAGGAACTTGATGGGAAACTGACTGCTGAGAAAAAAATGTTTTTTGAAAAACTGATGGTGTTCTTGTTATGACGCATGTTGTTTCCTGTTTCATAAAAAAGAATGACAAGATACTGATATTGAAAAGAAGCGAAAAGGTTAGAAGTTACAGTGGGAAATGGGCAACTGTATCAGGTTATGTTGAAAAGAATGAGAAGCCGGAGGAAACTGCTTTCAAGGAAATCAGGGAGGAAACAGGTACAGAAGGAAAACTGATAAGAAAAGGAAAAATAATTCATGTGAAGGATAATGAGGGCGAATGGTTTGTTCATCCTTTTCTTTTTGAAATAAAATCAGGAAATATAAGGATTGACTGGGAGCATACAGACTATAGATGGATAAAACCTGAGGAAATCAAAAATTATGATACTGTACCGATACTGAAGGAGGCGCTGGAAAATGTTACTGAAAAAAGGAGATAAATAGTTTTGAATCCTGTGCGGGTGTATTTCCATTTATTTTTTAAACTATGAGAATATAGAATGCTGAAATAGGCACTGGAGAATGCTCCAAGATGATAAAAATAGGAAGAGGATTGAAAATATTAGGGGATATATTATCAGAAAATGAAATAGACATTTGCTTCTATTACATTTTTTCTATCAATTCCCTGAACTGTAGAACTGTTTGCGGATTTATCCAGAAGCCATCTTCAATCATTTTTTCAAATATTTTTAGAACCTCGTCCTTTTTCACTATTTCTTCTTTTACTGCTCTGAGAAGAATATAAAGAACGCCTTTTGTTTTTATATCTATCTTGTTAGAAATTATTGATGCTTCTTCATCGTTTGTCAAAAACATTGTTTTCAGTTTTTTCGAAAGACAGATGCAGTCTTCTTCAGCCTTACCCAAAGTAATCCCAAATGACTTCTCAACCTTCCTCATAGCCTTTTTGTCATATTTCCCTTTTTTTACAAAAATAAAATCATCAATTTTGTCCTTTACCTCATAAGCATCATTATAACCTTTTTTTATTCCAATAACTACAACCTCTTTGTAAACACTGTAAGGGATTATTATTTTATCAAAAAATTTTTGAAGCAAACCTAACAGTTTATATTTAGCAAGCCAGATTAACACTCCTGAATCAGAAACAATCATAGGTCTTTGACCTCTTCAAGAAGACGCTCTTTTGAATATCTCGTAATTTCCCCTGTTTTTTTCATCTCATTTATAAATGCCCGGTAATCAATCCTGGAAAGCTCAACAGCCTTTCCAAAAGATATTTTTCGTGTTTTGTATTTCGCAATAGCACGCTGAATCCTTTTCTGCTTCAGGCCCAATGAAAGCAGCTGCCTCAGCAGGACAGATTTTTCTACATTCTCATCCGAGGACAAACTGCTGATTTCATTGACAATGTTTTTGGGCATTCTTACAGTTAACACTTTGTAAGCCATTTCATCACCGTATTCTAATAGACTACAAACTATATAAAACCATTTATTCTGAAAAATACTCGACATTACCGCATTTGTTGCATTTTAAACCAACCATGGATTTTGATATTAAACCATGAATGGATTTTTGGGCCCTCACAAACAATAGAAATATCCCTGCTTTTACATATTCTACATATTATTCCATCATTATTTTCAAAAAACCTCACAACAATTTTTTCCTTATCATTTGAATGTTTTTTTCAACATTCTTTTCCACATTCTCATAAAGACTGTTTCCATTTGTATCTATGGAAACAATCAATGGACCAAAGTTTTTTGCTTCAAAAACCCACAATGCCTCAGGCATACCAAGGTCATACCAGTAAACATCCTTAACACTCAACATTTTTGCACCTAACGCTGCCGCGCCACCTGTCATTGACAGATAAACGCACCCGTATTTTTTCATCGCGTTTTTTGTCTCTTTGTCCATTCCGCCTTTCCCTATGATAAAACCTGGTCTGAAAAATTCTATGAATCTTGGCTCCAATGAATTCATCCTTGCACTTGTTGTAGGGCCTGCTGCTATAATTTTCCATCCTTTTTTTGTTTTTTTCATCAGGGGACCGCAGTGAAATATTGCACTGTTGTTAAAATCAACAGGAATTTTTTTATTTTTATCATACATTTTTAATGCCCTGACATGCCCTTCGTCCCTGAGTGTATAAAA
>JAUWIS010000092.1 GCA_030605245.1 Methanobacteriota archaeon
ACAGCATATCTCTGTCCTTTATTGCATCAACACAGGAAATCAGGTATGGAGCATAGATTTCCCTGTTTAATATTGCCTTACCCATGACATCCATCGCTTCAGGGGTTATAGGTGGTGTTTCAATCTTTGTCAGCATCTCCTTATCTGATAAAGGTGACAAAAATGCGACTGCTGCAAGATCCTCAGGTGTTATACCTCTTGTAAAATTTTTTGTATCAGTTCTTATTCCATAAAGCAGGGCAGTAGCAAGAGACGAATCAATACTAATCTCAAACTGCTGCAGGTATTTTGTCATTGTTGTGGATGTAGCCCCTATGCCTTTTATGTCAGAGTAATCTGCTTTAACTTTCTCATCCAGAGGATGATGGTCGATTATGATGTTTGGAATAATGTCCTTTGGGAGTACATTGTTCGCACCAGGTTTTGGTGAGTCAACTAATGCGATTTTTTCAAAATCATTCAGCATTGGCAGGAGATAGTCTACATCAGTGATTTTTGTTAATTCAATACCTATCAGATTCACAAACGCCCTGTTTTCATGCCTGCTTATTTCACCACCATATATGATTTTACTCTTTATTTTGTATTCATCACAAATCTTTTTTAGTGCCAGTGCTGATGCGAGCGCATCAGGGTCAGGAGAATTGTGCACAACAATGCCCACACCTGTATTCTTTGCCTCTTTCAGAATAGAGAGTAAAGTAGCGGCTGATTTTCTTGTCTCATATTTTTCGATATCCATAACAACGGAGGAAGTAAGAATGTCAGGTGTTTGAATCACATAGTTGGCATTTGCTTCTTTCATTTTCTTTGCGGATGCTAGATCAGAGGCCTTTACAGCAATGTATGCATTCGGAAAAATGTTCCTGAGTTTATTTAAGGCATCCAGGTTTGCTTCAGGTTCAGGGGTCATTATCAAAAAGATGTCTTTCCCTGAGAATTTATTTTTCATTGAATCAATTTTGCTGGCGTCCCCAACAAAGGCATCCAGTCCTTCCTCCTTAAGGGTTTCCACTCGCTTAGAATCCTTATCAATGATAACAATTTTACCTTTGTTTAATATAAGACGCGCTACATTTAACCCTAAAGAGCCCCCGCCTAAAATTACATACATTTGTTCATCTCTTATAATGGAACATTTATTTTAAGTTTTTCAGTTACCTCTTTGTACCTGTTTCGTATGGTTACCTCAGTAACACCTGCAACATCTGCAACCTGACGCTGTGTTCTTCGCTCATTACATATTATTGATGAGATATAGATTGCAGCGGCAGCCACACCTGTAGGTCCACGCCCAGATGTCAATTCCTTTTCAGCGGCCTGTTTTAATATCTCATTTGCTTTTATCTGAACATTACCGGATAATTTTAATTCAGAACAGAACCTGGATATATAGTCCTCTGGTTGTGTAGGCATAAGTTTCAGTTTAAGCTCCCTCGTCATAAACCTGTATGTTCTCCCTATCTCTTTTCTGCTCACCCTGCTTGTACCTGCGATCTCATCAAGTGTCCTGGGAACGCTACACTGCCTGCATGCCGCATATAATGCTGCAGCAGCAACACCCTCTATACTTCTACCTCTTATAAGGTTCCGATTCACAGCTTTCCGGTATATCATAGCTGCTGTTTCCCTAACATTTCTTGACAATCCTATAGCAGAGGCCATCCTGTCCAGCTCAGATAAAGCAAAAGCAAGATTTCTTTCAGTAGCATTACTTATTCTTATTCTTCTCTGCCATTTCCTTAATCTGTAAAGCTGAGCCCTGTTTTTTGTTGGGATGCTTTTACCATATGAATCCTTATTTTTCCATCCTATCTCTGTTGATAAACCTTTATCATGTATTGTGTATGTCATTGGTGCACCTGTTCTGGCTCTACGCGCACCCTGCTCAGAATCAAAAGCTCTCCATTCAGGACCTTGGTCTATAAATCCTTCATTGACTACTAACCCGCAGTCCTCACAGACAAGCTCCCCTCTCTCATAATCCCTGACCAGATGGGTACTTCCGCATTCAGGACATTTGACTACGTCCTCAATATCCAGTTTTTCCTTTTTTGCCATATTCTCCCCTATGAGCATACAGTATAAGTTATATATAAAGTTTTCGTTTAATATTTATAAATCCTGTTGTTCTAATGTTGTTTCTATTATCTCCCCGTTTGGAGATTGCTCTGAGAAGACCTGCGCCTGAAAAGAATATATTTTTGTTCTTTGAGAAAGCCATGCATCAGGCATAAGTCCTGCCTTTATACATGTGTGCGATAAAAACGTTTCTTTGTCCCATTCCTGCTCAACCGGGACCTGAGGGAGAAGAAGACCTCTGTAAAAACCTGCTTCTGCTATCAGACCATCCCTGCCTATTTTTATTTTTTCAGGATAATCCTTTGGTTTATCTATTTTTATCAACTCAGGTTTTGTTAGCAGACTAACTTCAACAACAATGCTGTTTAATTCATTTTCCTCCAGATGTCGGAATCGCGGGTCCTGACATGCATTTTTTGCTGAATCAATTATTGCATCAATCAACCTCATAACGGGCTCAGGGTAGCCTATGCATCCCCTTAACTCCTTTTTCGGGTATGTGTTTATTGTAACAAAAACACCTGATTTTTTTGTAAAACTCTCAGGATAATCCTTTACTGTTATTTCTTCATCTTTAACATATTTTTCTATAACATTTCGTGCGATTTTCACTGCAAATTTTCCTTCTTCTTTCGAGAACAAAAGCTCACCAAACCATAAAGGATATAGAAAGAATATATGTTTTTGCATCATGTTCAGAAGATTTAAATGGGATTATTCCCATCATTGTTTGATGTTTGCTCCTAGGATGAAAAACATAAAGATGTCAGGTATAAGAAAAATGTTTGATTTAGCAAGAGGAGATGCTATCCATCTAGGGCTTGGTGAGCCGGATTTTCAGCCCCCTGAGAATGCAAAAAATGCGCTGAAAAAAGCAGTAGATGATGGTTACAACAAGTATGGTGCCACACCAGGCATGCACGAGCTGCGGGATGCCATTGTTGAGAAGGAAAAAAGATACAGGAAGGATTTGACAAGAGACAACGTAGTTGTTACTGCTGGTGGGACAGAGGCTTTGATGGCATCAATATTCACATTTATAGGTGAAGGTGATGAGGTTCTTATACCTGACCCTGGTTTTGTGATCTATGAGCCGCAGGTGAGACTGGCTGGCGGTAAACCTGTCAGGTACCCTTTGTTTGAGGAAAATGATTTTGTTCCAAAAATCGATGACCTGAAGATTACAAAAAAGACAAAGGCGATTATTGTTAATTCGCCCTCAAACCCGACAGGAGGGGTCATGGGGGAAGAGGATATTAAAGCATTTGTTGACATTGCTGAGGATAACAATCTACTCATATTTTCTGATGAGGTCTATGACGAGATTGTTTATGAAGGTAAGCATCATTCATTCATGGGTAAATATGACAATCTGATATATGTGAATTCTTTTTCCAAAATATATGCAATGACCGGCTGGAGAATCGGGTATGTTATGGCAAAGGAGGAATATCTGAAAGAGATATCCAAGATGCATTACTACACTATGGCCTGTCCGCCCACACCAATCCAGTATGCTGCGCTTGAAGCAATAAAAGGAGAACAGGATTATGTGAAAAAAAATCTTGAGGAATACAGGAAAAGAAGGGATATAACCGTTGATGGAATCAACAAGATAGAAGGTTTTAGATGCAGGAAACCAAAAGGCGCATTCTACGCATTCCCATCATTTACATTTAATATTTCATCTGAGGCGCTGGCGATGAAAATAGCGAAAGCAAAGGTGATAGTAACGCCAGGCACAGCATTTGGTCCAAACGGTGAGAAGCATTTAAGATTGTCCTATGCAAACTCTATAGAAAACATAAAGAAAGGTGTAGAAATCATAGGAAAAGTTGTTAGAGATATAAAGTAAAAGTTTCACTGCTCATGATATTTGCAGACTGCATACCAGGATACTACAAGGAAAAATATAAAGAAAAGACAGAATCATTTTGATGAGTGCAAATTTCGTTTCTGCTTTATTACAGCAATTATAACTAACACTGCCATCGCCGCTATCAGAGGAAGAATAACCAGTGAATATCCACCTGCCCCATTCTCTTCAGACACAACATCCACATTAACAGATGAAATCGTTGAATAACTTACTCCATCAAATGACCTTGCATAAATTGTGTGTTTTCCTGGGCTTGTTTTCCATTTGTAACTCCATGTATTTGTTCCATCTACTGTTACCCATTCACCATTATCAATTTTTATCTGAATCTCCTTAACAGAGTCAGTATCAAAAGCAGAACCAGTTATTATGTAACTTTTTTCATCAATGTTTTCCCATCTTTCAGGTGTAAGAATCAG
>JAUWIS010000028.1 GCA_030605245.1 Methanobacteriota archaeon
TACAACCTTGTGTATTTGGTTTGGGTCTTGCTGTAAGTATGCTTGCTGTTGAATATAAATTAAGTAAAAGAAGATTGAAGTAATTTTTTCAACCTATGGTTCTGCATACAATTTTGTGAAAAAAAACAATTACAATGTTTTTAATGCTCCACTCATTATGTGGGGTGAAAAAAACGGTGTAGTAGATGTGAAAAAAACAGTTGGACTTATTCCTTCTTTAGGAAAAAAGATTTTTGAACATTATAAACTTGAATGTAAACGAATAAAAAATTTGAATCCAGATGTTATCCTCTCAGATTCACGCTACACACCAATTCTTGCATCATCAAAATATAAAATCCCAACTATTTATGTTGCGAACCAGATAAAATTTGTTTTCCCTGAAATATTTTTCAAAGAGAAAATTGAAAATATTGCATCAAAAGCGAATTACAGGTTTCTAAAAAATGTTGATGAAATCATTGCTCCAGACCTGCCTCTGCCTTATACTGTTGCAAAGGAAAACCTTGACACACCCATAGATATTCATTTTTCTGGTTTTATCATCAGAATCAGACCTGAGTCTCTCCCTTCGCAAAAAGAATTAAAGGAAAAACTTGGGATAAATAATCTTCTAATATATGCATCCATAAGCGGTCCCGGGAAATCAAAGGAAAAACTGATTAACGCTCTGATAAAGGTGGCATCTGATTTAGAGGCAACAGTTGTAATTGTTAAGGGCACACCGGGTTCAGCAAATGTTAAAAAGGAGGGGAATGTCATGACAATGGACTGGGTTGAGAAAAGAGAGGAAATGCTGAAAGCATCAGATATTGTAATATCAAGATGCGGTCATAATATAACATCAGAAAACATCACTTATGGAAAATCAGGTATTTATATACCGCAACCAAATCAAACTGAGCAATATGTAAATGCCAGAGGCATTCAAAGTCTGAATATTGGAAAAATAATGTGGGAGAAAAAAATGAACAAAAAAAATATTGAAACCACTATTTTAAACATTATTGATGATAAAGAAATGCAGAAAAATCTGGGAAAAATTCAGGAAGTTAGTAAAAAATATGTTGGGGAAGAATATGTTGCTGAAAGGGTTATAAAGATTGGAGAACAAAATTTAACTTATTAACAGGGTTATAAAGATTGGAGAATAATTTTTAACTTATCAATAACCTCTTACGGAATTTGCTTTGCAAATTCCTAAGATGTTAGGAAAAGTGCTTTGCACTTTTCCGTAACATCTTTCGGATTTTTTCCTATTATCCTGATCATTGCCTCCTTACCAATCCCGCCTTTGTCATAAATAATGTAAGGGACACACCCAAGTTTTTCTATGACCATTTTAGAACCCCATTCCATTGTTGAAACATTCTTCGGCTCATATTTTCTGTCAAAAAAACCAATACTCAGTTTTTTTTGTTTTGCTTTTTTAACAATATTTTCAGAATATCTAATATTCATAGCAGATCTCATACCTGGGTCAAATTTCATTGCCGTTAAAACAATTCTTGCAACATGCTTTGATTTACCGTATTCAACATCACCGGTTCGTTTTATTGTTTTCCCAACTTTTACAATCCTTCCACCAATTCCGCAGACATCATCAAAATTTTTTGCACCTGGTAAAGCATAGGCCATGTTTATTCCAACCTCAGGAACAAAATCTAATTTAAGATTTTTCTCGACCCAATCTGCAACATTTTTCACCTCTTTCAAAACCCTGTATTTTTCATTCATAAATACATTCTGGTTCACAATATCCGTATTCCCAATCCTATAATCATATTCTATCATTCTGCTTATCATTTCTTTAGCAGTTCCAACAGCATTCTCAACAGAATAGTTTTTTGCAAGTAAACCTGTGATAAGCGCTGAGTATGTGCATCCTGAGCCATGTGCCTTTTTACCTATTACTTTTCTTCCCTGATATTCCCTGAATTTTTTTCCGTCATACAAAACATCAACACAGTTTTTTCTCAGATGGCCGCCTTTTATTAGAACAAACTTACATCCCATTTTATGAATAATCTTACAGGCTTTCTTCATGTCATCAAGATTTTTTATTTTAAACCCTGTAATAAATGATGCTTCAAGAATGTTTGGCATAAAAATTTTTGCTTCCGGAATCAGATATTTTTTTAATGAATCAAGATAATCTTTCGTTATTAGTTTTTTTCCTGTTGTGGAAATCATGACAGGGTCAACAACAGAAAACAGTTTATACTTTCTAATTTTTTTTGAAACGGTTTTCACAATATCACGGTCATAGAGCATTCCTGTTTTCACAACCTTTATTTTCAAATCAGGAACAACAGCATCAATCTGAGATGCGATAATATCTAAAGGCATAGGGTAAACAGAAACAACATTTTTTGTATTCTGCGCGGTAACACAGGTAACAACAGAACACCCATGAACCCCTAAAACAGAGAATGCTTTTATGTCTGCCTGAATGCCTGCGCCACACGAGGAATCAGAGCCTGCTATCGTTAGGACAGAAATCATGATAAACAATAATGGTTTTAGAAGGATTTATAACCTGCGTTTTTTAATGCCAAACAACCTCATAACCATAAGTTATTATAGAATCTTCATTTGCACCCACATCAACTTTCCATGATAGGATTCTTCCTTCAAGGTTTGCTGTTGGCGTTGATGACAATAGGTTTGCTTTGTAAGGTAAGGGCTGCTCTATCTTTATTATTATAGAAACATTTTTGAAGTTTTCTATTGTTATCTGTTTTGTGTAAGTATCCTTGCTATATGTATGCTCCTCTGAGATTGTTTTGGATTCTACTTTGATATCATAAGCATAGGAGACTATTATGCTTGATTCATCCCCTTTAGGTGTATATTTTAGATTATCCTCCCCAACCCATTTATTACCCCTATAGCACTCAACAATACCATTAGGCAACGGCTCAGGCATAGTGTTATTAAGATAGTATCTATTTTCTACTTTTCCACCTGACCAGAAATATTCCTGATAAATAGGGATAACACCTGAAAACAGAGGTATTCTTACTGTTTCGCCTTTGTTAAAAGATATTTTTTCACTTAGAGTATACTCATGGTATTCTTCTACTTCTGATGGAGTCCAGGTTATCCCAGAAGTCATGCCTCCAGCATATAATATATTCTCTTGATCATATGAGTATGATGTAAATCCTCCCCTGTAAACCACATGTGGACCTCCAACAACAGTGGTAAGTGTAACATTCTGCCAGGCCTGAGGATTTTCAACCTGAGCCCAGCATTCCAAATTGCCAGTATCTAAATCAAGGAAGTGTGTAGCCCTCCATGATGGCCCTTTCATTAAATATGAGATAGTTACATTTTTTTCGCCATAGGTAGAGATTATATTTATTGTAACAAGAAGTTCACCGGGTTTTTGCTGAGGGACAGGCTTTACAAGCTCTATAGTTTTTATTTCATCAGTATTTATAATCAATGTTTTGTTATCATAGTAAATTGCAAGACCATGATATGTCCATTCTATAAACGTTCCTGCATAGGTTTCATCCTTGGTGTGAATAATAATGGAATCACCTTCCTCGAACAAATGCTCCTCAGGTGTAGAACTGCATCTTATGTCAACAACATCCAAACCATTTATCCTTAATGTTTCAAAGAGTAGTCCTGAAGGTAGATATAAAAGTATGGTGTTTTCTCCTTCTTCTGTCGTTATTGTTTCTGTAAATGTAACAAAAGTAAACCCATTCTGATAAATAGTTACAGTATCCGCCCTCATAGGTTCTCCAAGCACTATTGCTTTTTGTGTAGGTGTTTTAATAACAAACGCAGATACGAGTGTAAGCATTACCGCAAAAACTAATGTACATATAATCATAATTTTGACTTTCTTAGAAATAGTTTTTTTCTTTTTAAAAATTTCAAGTGTTTTCATTATATTATTCTATGGTTACCTTTGTATATAAAACTTACGATTTTAATATAATCTCAATATTAACCCCATCTGGGATCTGTATTCTCATAAGCTGGTGCAATGCTCTCTCGTTCGCATCAATATCTATAAGGCGCTTATGAATTCTCATCTCCCATCTGTCCCATGTTTCAGAGCCCTCACCATCCGGGCTTTTCCTAACAGGAACCTTCAGTTTTTTTGTTGGCAGAGGCACAGGACCTTTTATAGCTACACCTGTTTTTTCCGAGATTGTCCTAATCTGCTGACATACAGATTCAAGTTTTTTTGGATCTGTACCTGCCAATGAAATCCTTGCTTTTTGCGCCATATTTATCCTTAGTAAATTTATGGAATTTATTTCTTTTCAATATCTATACATAGTCCTGCGGCAACTGTCTGACCCATGTCCCTGACAGCAAATCTTCCAAGTGGTGGTATCTCTTTTGCTTTTTCAATAACCATGGGCTTCGTTGGTCTTATTTTAACAATAGCTATATCACCTGCTTTCAGAAATGATGGTTTTTCCTCTTTCACCGCTCCTGTTTTAGGGTCCATTTTTTTCTGCAACTCCTCAAATGTGCATGCAACCTGTGCGGTATGACAGTGGAACACAGGTGTATAGCCAACAGCAATTGCAGATGGATGCTGCAGAATCGCAACCTGGGCTGTGAATGTTTTAGGAACAGTTGGTGGATTATCAGAATGCCCTACAACATCCCCTCGTTTCACATCCTTCTTGGATATTCCTCGCACATTAAAACCAACATTGTCACCAGGTACAGCCTGAGGCAGATGCTCATGATGCATCTCAATTGTTTTCACCTCACCTATGACATCCGCGGGCTGGAACGTAATTTTGTCACCAGGTTTCATAACACCGCATTCAACTCGCCCAACAGGAACAGTACCTACACCGGTGATGGTGTAAACATCCTGGACAGGTAATCTTAACGGTAACCCGGTTGGTTTCTCAGGAACCTTCAGGTTATCAAGTGTTTTCAGAAGCGTCGGACCTTTGAACCATTTCAGATTCTCAGAGGATTTTGTTATGTTGTCATTTTTTAATGAACTGATTGGGATGAATTGTACCTGCTCCTCTTTGTAACCGACCATTTTTAATAGTTTTGTTACCTGTTCCTTCACATCATTGTACCTTTTTTCATTGTACTCAGGTTTTGCTGCATCCATTTTGTTTATTGCGATGATTGCCTGCTTAACACCGAGCGTCCTGGAAAGGAACACATGCTCCTTTGTCTGCGCCTGAACACCATCCCCCTCTGCTGCTGAAACAACAAGAACTGCCGCATCAGCCTGGGATGTACCTGTTATCATGTTTTTCACAAAATCCCTGTGTCCTGGTGCATCTATTATTGTAAAATAATACTTGCTTGTATCAAATCTTTTGTGTGCAACATCAATGGTTAATCCTCTTTCCCTTTCTTCTTTTAATCCATCCATCACCCATGCGAACTCAAATGTTGCCTTGCCTTTCTCCGCTGCTTTTTTCTTGTATTCCTCTATAACATGTGCTGGAACAACACCTGTCTCAAGTAACAGTCTTCCCACTGTTGTGGATTTCCCATGGTCTACATGCCCTATGAACACCAAATTCATATGTGGTTTCTCAGCCATTTTAATCACCTAACATACCAGTATACACTTTTCCCTATTTATATGTTTTTCTACAGATGAATCCTATGTCTTCATCACAGTCAACTTTCTTCAAGATTAAGAAATGTTTTCCTAATTCCTTATCTACCGTAGGGGTATATTTTTTTCTTAGGATTGTTAAAACAAAAAATGAGTCGGGTTTAAGTATTCTTTTCACCTCATCAAATAATTTAAAACCTAAAAGATTTTGCAGAAGTGTGAATGATAAAACAAAATCAAATACATTGTTTTTAAACGGCAGATTCTCTGCATCCCCAAGAATCCTGTTTTTATTTTTTGACTTCCTCAGCATGTTAATAGAGATATCCACATCTATTATCTTCTTGTTCAAAAAATCTGACAGGAGACCTGTTCCAGAGCCAAGGTCAAGAATCCTTCCTTTTAATTTTACATCGTTTAACATTCGCGCATATTTTTCATACTGGATGTTCCTGTACCTGTTATTGTAAAAATCTGCGGTTGCGTTATATTTGTTTCTGATGTTATTCTTCTTTCTATCAGAACTCGGCTTTGAAACTTTGATATTGCCCATGTACTTCCCTATAGATATTTTCGCTTTCTTAACAAAATTGCACAAACACCAATCATTGCAATCAAAGTAATTGCTTCAAATCCCGGGATAAACCCTTTTTCTTCTTCTTTTTTTACATCGTTTACTGTTAAACTCCATGTTTTCTCATCCGTTAATGAACCATCAGAAACCACTACTTTCACGGCATATGTTCCAGCAGCGGTATAACCAGAGGGGAATGTGTAGGGGTTGCCTGTTGCTACAGGGGTGTCATCCAAATACCATGTGATTGTTAAATATGTGTTATCAACATCTGATACTGATACTGTGAATACTTGCTCTTCGCCCTCATCAATATTTGGATTACTTATAGGAGTGAATGAGTTTATTACAGGTGCATCATTTACAGGTGTTACCATAACCATAATATCCTGATGTGAAGTGTTTATTCCATCTGATACTGTTATCCTCACATTTTCTGACAATATGCCGTTCGGGTAGTTGAATGTTATTATAGATCCGTTTACGGTTGCGTAACTTGAATTTGTGCTTACTGTTAGTTCATCTGTAGAATTATCCATATCACTGATATATGATGATACATCAAGATACAACTCTGTATCCTCAGTTGCGTACTGTGTTGGAATACCTGAGATGGTAGGGGCGTCATTGACAGATGTTATTGTTACAGTGATTGTTTGGTTTGCAGTTGCTATACCATCTGAAACAGTGATTTTAACACTATCCGTTATTATCCCATTTTGATACAGGAATGTTAAAATCTTACCATCAACAGTAACATATGACGAGTTTACTGTTATCGTTAAATCCTCTGTAATATTATCAACATCATCAATATATGATGTAATATCTAATGTCCATGCAACATCCTCTACACCAAGCTGGTCAGGAACACCAGATATCACTGGTGCATCATTCACCGGCGTTATCGTAAACACAACATCCTCATAATCTGATAATATTCCATCTGAAACAGTTATCCTCACATAATCAACAATTATACCGTTTGGATAAGTTATCTCAAGTGTATGATTCCCATTGTGAACAATAATATAACTACTATTTGTAGATACAACTAAATCGGATATGTCATTATCAATATCGCTAATGTATGAGATGATGTCATACCAGAATGTAACATCCTCCATAAGGGGCTGATCAGATAAACCAGAAATAATAGGTGCATCGTTCACAGGATTAACGGTAACAACAATTGTATCCTCAACATATTCATTGTACGGATCTGTTGCTCTAAATGTTATTGTTTCATTTCCATACCAGTTCTCAGATGTGGAGAGGTTTACTGTTCCATCAGGATTTATCACAACAATAATATAGTTGTTACCACCGACTGTGCAGTCAAGTTTTTCTCCATCGGGATCAGAGAAATAATCATTTAAATTGAACGCAGTCAGAGAATGGTCTTCATCAAATGACCTGTCAGGTAAAGGATTAGTTAAAATTGGTGCCCTGTTCACATTTGTTACAGTTAAAGCCCATGTATGATTTGCATATAAACTACCATCGGATACTACAACTTTTACCTCATAACTACCTGCTGATGTATAGTTTCCTATGAATGTATAGGATGGATCAGTGTCTACTAATGTATTGTTGAGATACCATTTTACTGTTAGCGGATCACTATCAGGATCTGATGCTGTAACAGTAAATGTCTGATTTTGTTCTTCTGCGATTGTCGAGTCTGTTTCCGGTGAGTAATTATCTATTACTGGGAGTCTGTTAACATTAATAACAGTTAGTGTCCACTCATGGGAAACATTGTATTCCCTATCAGAAACAGTAACATTAACAGTATAGATGCCTGCTGACTCATAGTCAGAGGCAAATGTGTATGAGTTACCTGTAGCCACTAATGATTCGTTTAAGTTTAAGTACCATTGCATTGTTATAATATTATCCTCAAAGTCGTAGACTGTGATGTTAAATGTTATAGATTCTGCTTCAAGGATTGTTGGATTAGATGCAGGATTATATGATTGTATAATCGGCGGTCTGTTTACTCCTACTGGAAACATCAACGGGTAACGATCTTGATTACTCCCACCAGTGATATTATA
>JAUWIS010000121.1 GCA_030605245.1 Methanobacteriota archaeon
TATTTATCAAGTCTCAGTGGGGTGCATACATGGCTTCTACCGCTGATTGACTACAGCAAGTACGAGATGTATGTTGGAGGGAAAACAGAGCTTCAGATAGTTGCCCATGTGGTTATTTATCTTTCATTCATGATCATAGGCTCAATACTGTTTGCAAAGTTCTGGATAGAAACAACAAACATGGGTGCTGAAGCCGTTGCAAAACAAATCCAGTCATCAGGGATGCAGATCCCGGGGTTCAGAAGAGACCCCAGGGTTTTGAAAACAGTGTTAAACAGGTACATACCAACAGTTACTGTTTTCTCAGGCGCATTCGTGGGGCTGCTTGCGGCAGGTGCAAACATGATAGGAACAGTGGGTGCCACATCAGGCACAGGTGTCCTGCTGGCTGTAAGTATTATAATCAATCTTTATGAGGCAATGGGTAAGGAGCAGATGATGGAGATGCATCCTGTGCTGCGTGGATTCTTTGGCGAATAACCCTTTTCTTTTCTCAGAGAGAAAAGAAAAGCGTTAATGGAAAAGAAAAGAGAGGAGGGGTTACTATGTAACCCCTCAATAAAGAAAGAAGGAGGGATTGCTATGTAATCCCTCAAAAATGTGTAAGTGAGGATGAGAACATGAAAATAGTACTGCTTGGACCACCCGGTTGCGGTAAGGGAACACAGGCGAAAAAAATATCAGGGAAGTATAATTTAGCGCATGTTTCAACAGGTGACCTTTTAAGGAAAGCGGTTGCTGAGAAAACAGAGCTTGGGTTAAAGGCAAAGGAATACATGGACAAAGGAAAACTTGGTCCTGATGAGCTTGTTTTAGAAATAGTAAAACCAGGTTTATCCGATGATGTTATCCTTGATGGTTTTCCAAGGAACCTGAACCAGGCGGTTATGCTAAAAAATTTTTTCTCTCCAGATGTTGTTTTGAACATTAATGTTGATTTTAATGTTCTGGTGAAAAGATTAACCGGGAGAAGAAGCTGCAGATGCGGTGCGGTTTATCATACTGAATATAATCCGCCCAAAAAAGAGGGCATTTGCGATAAATGTAATTCCAGGCTTTACCAGAGGGATGATGATAAAGAAGAGGTGGTTGTCAAACGAATTGAAACATACAAAAAGGAAACAAAACCATTAATAGAT
This sequence comes from Methanobacteriota archaeon, assembly GCA_030605245.1. Lineage (GTDB taxonomy): Archaea > Thermoplasmatota > JASEFT01 > JASEFT01 > JAUWIS01 > JAUWIS01. Next base: position 1,140 of record JAUWIS010000121.1, read on the forward strand.
TATTACAAAAAACAGAGGATTTTAAAAACAATAAACGGTAATCTTTCAATCCATGATGTGTTTGATGAAATATGCAGAATCCTGAACAACAAAACTTATATCCCATTAATGTGATTAAAAAATATGGCTAAATCAAAATCCGGTTTATCATCCTTTGCAATGATGCTTGCTTTCATGCTTGCCATATTCATGATGTTTGATCAGGGACTCAGGGCTGCCACAACTAAAGCAATGAATTATGTGCTTTATCCGTTGATTGGTTTCAACGATGCCTACCCTATCCTGACATTGTTTTTCGGAGGCCTGATTCTTGTTTTCCTTTCAACCCTTATAAGACATGTGCTTATTGACCAACTTAAAATGGCAAAAATACAGAAGCAGATGGGTGCATACCAGAAAGAACTCAGGAGCGCGACACTTTCACAAAACACATACAGGGTTAAAAAACTCAAAGAGATGCAGCCTGAAATTATGAAGGTTCAGGCAGAGATGAGCACCTCGCAGATGAAACCCATGGCTTTCACAATGATTATTGCACTTCCAATATTTTTCTGGCTTGGTATGTTTGTTGGCAACCTGCCGGATAAGACAATGAACTTGCCATGGGGTGGGGATTTCAGCCTGTTTGACAAAGGACCATTGTTTCATTTGTTTCCGGTATGGATAATACTTTACGCGTTTATGACAATGCCATTTGGTCAGGTTTTTCAGAAGGTTTTAAAAGCAGTTAAATACAGAAAAATCCTGAGGGAGACAATATGATAGTAACCATCGGTGGTTTTGCAGGTTCAGGTAAATCAACTGTTGCAGACATAGTTGCAAAAAAGCTGGGGTGGGGGAGAATAAGCACGGGTGATGCATTCAGGTCTCTTGCGAAGGAAAAAGGAATGCTCCTTGAGGATTTTAATGAATGTGCTGAATCCCATCCTGAAATTGACAAAGAACTTGATAAAAAAATTCTGAAAATGGCTGATAATAAAGAGGCTGTGATTGATGGTAGACTTACAGGACTTCTTGCAAAAAAAAACGGGATTTCATGTATTACAGTATGGCTGGATGCACCCCTGGAGGTCAGGGCAAAAAGGATTGTGAAAAGGGAAAAAAAGGATTATCAGAGTGTTGTAAATGAAATCCAGAGGAGGGAGACATCAGACTGGCAGAGATTCTGGGACATTTACACAATAGATATCAATGATTTATCAGGCTATTCACTAATTATAGACACAACATATAAAACACCCGGGGAGATTGCTGAAATAATCCTTGGGAAACTTGGCGGTGGTAATGTCGGACTCTGAGATTGTTCTATCGAAGGATAAAACATCCCCTGATTTTGGGAAGCCACCTGGTGAGAGAAACATCTCTGAATACATAAATTTTGGTGTAGTCAACCTTGATAAACCATCAGGACCAACATCACATCAGGTTGTTGCATGGGTCAAAAAAATTTTGAATATAGAAAAGGCAGGGCATGGGGGAACACTTGACCCGAGGGTTACAGGTGTACTGCCTATAGCATTAAATAATTCAACAAAAGCACTTAAACTGCTTTTATCCCATTCCAAAGAATATGTCGGTGTTATGAGGACACATAAGGACATAAATGAAAAAGTTCTCAGGAAAACCTGCTCAGGATTTATTGGTGAAATCAGGCAAATGCCACCCGTTCGTTCCGCTGTAAAAAGACAGATGAGAAAAAGAAAGATATATTACCTAAATCTACTTGAAATCCAGGGCAGGGATGTTTTATTTAAAGTTGGCTGTGAATCAGGAACATACATCAGAACACTATGCAATGATATAGGAAAAAAAATCGGGGGGGCGCATCTCCAGGAACTCAGGAGAACAAAAGGAGGAGGGTTTGATGAAAAAGATTCTGTTACCCTCCAGGATTTAAAGGACGCATGGGTTTACTGGAAAGAGAATAATGATGAGTCCGAATTGAGGAAAATCATAATGCCTATGGAAAAAATGCTTGAAGGAATCCATAAAATCAAAATCAGGGATTCAGCAGCTGATGCATTATGCCATGGCGCTAACCTTGCAGTGCCAGGCATTGTAAGCATGGACAAAGAAGTAAAAAAGGGTGAAACAGTCGCAATACTCACATTAAAAGATGAAGGTGTGGCATACGGAAACTCATTGATGACTTCAAAGGAAATCACGGAGAAAAAAAACGGCTATGCTGTTGATGTGCAAAGGGTTCTGATGGAACCCGGGACTTATCCCAAGTGCTGGGGGAAACATTAGGCAGGTTTAAGTTTTATCCTGCGTACTTCTGTTTTGTTCCTCAATGCTTTTCATCTTCTCAATTTGCTTTTTAAATTTTTATGTGGATATCCAAGTATTTTTCTTTTATTTCAATGTCCCTTTTGCGCCGCATTTAGGGCAGACAACCTCAAGCGGTCTTGGAGTAGAGGGGACTTGAAAATTTGTTCCACACGTAGGACAACGAATAGTTACAGGTGCCGGTTGAGGTGTTGGCGTGAATGTCTGAACTTGTTGAGTAGAA